>CAZZXJ010000028.1:0-21567 GCA_964657905.1 uncultured Stigonema sp. | reverse complement strand
AGGGCTTTACAGCACCTTCGTCAGGTACACCACAATATAACCGTAGGGGCGGGGTAACCCCGCCCTTACAATGTGGCTTAAAGGTAAAGTGTGGGTAGTTTACCCTAACTGACATCTTGCGCCTTCTCCTCTGAAGGGCTGGTGGGCAGTGCCCAACGCAAATCCTCTCAACGCGCTTAACCCCTTCGGGTGACGCTCGTCCCCAAGGCGCGGGAAACCTTCCTTCTCAGGAGCGGAGACGCTGCGCGAACAAGGCTGTATCACCGCGCACGAGGGTGGCTCCCCTAGGTAATCATCAGCTTTTTGTGCTTTGATTTTCGCAACAAAACAGTGGTGCAAGATCTGAGCTAAGAAACAGCTATAGTAAATCAAGCTTTGGTGATTAAAAATTATAGGAAAGGACAGTAATGGATCGGCGTGAATTTCTCGGTAGGGTCACGATGGGAATGGTCGTGAGTTCACTACCCATAGGGCTTGTTACTATTACACAGGAAAAGGCAGCAGGACGTATTTCCCTTAAAAAGGGAAAAGACAAAAATGGCAACTACTATAACTTTCCCTTTCCCTTTGAAGCAGCAGATAGGGGAGAGATTACAGTTTGGTACTACAAACCCTCTACATTAGAACTCAATTCTCAGATTGTCTTTGTCATGCCTGGAATTGAACAAAATGGCGAAGCCTATCTTAATGACTGGGCAGATTCTGCCGAGCAATACAATTTTCTTTTGATTGTTCCTCAATTTTTTGGGGATGTTACATCGTTATCGTTGCATGAACAGGTACTCATCTATAACCAGGGTAATGTATTCGATGATCTTGGAAGCCGAATTGCAAAAGACTTGTGGTCTTTCAGTGCAATCGAAAACTTATTTGACTATGTTAAACAAAATACTGGCAATATCAATGAGCAGTACCATATCTATGGTCATTCGGCTGGTGGGCAATTTGTCCACCGTCTGGTATTGTTCTTGCCTGAAGCACGCTATGGTCGAGCGATCGCAGCAAATCCGGGATGGTATACGATGCCTATCCGTGCTGAAAATCGTGATGATGGCGAAAAGTTTGATCGGTACTATGATTACCCTTATGGACTGGGACATTCGGAAATTAAAAGCGATCAACTCCAATCCTCGTTCAGTCGAGATTTTTTACTAATGTTGGGCGACCAGGATATAAAAAAACCCATTAACGATAGTCAAAAAGCAAATGCACAGGGAGAGAACCGCTTTGAGCGAGGTCAAAATTTCTATAAACAGGCACAAAAAACAGCTCAGCAGAAAGGTTTTGAGTTGAAATGGAATCAAACAATAGTCATAGGCGCTGGTCATAACGATGCTGAAATGCTCCAAGCTGCTGCCCCTGCATTGTTTGCTCTTCCATATACTGCCGAACCGTCTGTTGCTATTAACCAGTAGGGCATTAGAATCGGCGGCAAAAAAAGAAATACTTGAACAACATGATTGAACAAGATCATCGACTAATTAAGCGATTACTAAATGCAGGGATGTGGCACAAAAAATTACTAATATTAAAAAATGTGACTTTAGTAGACCATGAAACTGCCATGAAAATGGGACTGGCGATCGCTAGCACGTAATTATTGTAGCATTAAATCATGAAATGAACCTTGACGCTTGGTTGTGGAGTGAAGAACATCGGCAAGTATGCAAAGTTATTGAAACCCAAACACTCTGGGGCAATACATTCTAAGTCATCGAGTAGGGGCAATACTTTACCATGCTTTAATAAGTCTGTAACCTAAGTATCTATTACTGCAAATTAAATTTCAGTATGGAGTCGGTGAGAGATGGCTAATCTTAATCCTAAGGAGTTGAGTGCCTTTCTTGAGCGCATTGCGAACGGAGAGGAAGGCGAAGCTGATATTCCAAACTTTATTGAAATCCTAACAAAATTAGAAGTAGACAAAGATAATATTCAAGCCTTGCTACGAATTTTTCGTGAGAGCAAGCAAAAAATTACCCAAATTGTTGTGCAGTTGGGCAAATACAACTTCAACATGGGTGAAGCAAATAATAATCAGATGGGTGATATCTATCAAGGCATAAATACAGAAACAATCAAAGCAGCTATCCAAGAAGTATTGCAAGAAACAATACAGGGTATTAGCATTAAAAAAATAGCTCAGGTAAATGCACAAATTTCTCGACCATCTAATTATTCACCTCAAACAACAAGCAAAAGTTTTCTAGAAACAAGTTATTTAGGAACACAAGTATTTTTACCTCCACCACCACCTCCAGCCATTTCAACTTTTGAGTTTGAGCTAGTAACTGTAGATGTTCAAGGAAAAATTATTAAACGTCATAGTAAGCAGGCGCAGTACTTCGTAGAAAATTTAGGTGATGGCGTTGCATTGGAAATGGTTTCTATTGGAGGGGGTACATTTCAAATGGGAGCGCCTCAAAATGAATTTGGGACAATTGAGGATGAACGTCCGCAACATCTAGTCACTCTCAAAGACTTCTCTGTGGGCAGATATCCCATTACTCAAGCACAGTGGAGAGTGGTTGCAAACTTTCCAAAAATCCAGCATGACCTTGACCCCAACCCATCCTATTTTAAGAAAGATAACTTACCTGTAGAGTGTGTCTCTTGGTATGAAGCGGGAGAATTTTGTGCGCGACTATTGCAAAAAACTAGGCGAGTATATCGCTTACCAAGTGAGGCGGAATGGGAATATGCCTGTCGCGCCCAAACATCATCCTCATTTCATTTTGGTGCAACAATTACGACGGATTTAGCAAACTACTGCGGACAAGAACAGCAGTTTAATGGAGTCTATCGCAAAAGAACCACTGAGGTTGGTATTTTCCCTGCTAATGCCTTTGGATTACATGATATGCATGGTAATGTCTGGGAATGGTGCGCAGACTATCAACATGAGGATTATTATGATGCACCATCAGATGGCAGCGTGTGGATGAAGGATGGAAATTCGGAATATCGAATACTGCGGGGTGGTTCTTGGGATTATTCTCCGAGTTATTGTCGCTGTGCATCTCGCTTTTTCGATAACCCAAGTTACAAGAACAAGGAATTTGGTTTTCGTGTTGTCTGTTGTCTATAAAATATTTTTCAATTAATTTTAAAATGTTGTTCTATCCTTTGTTTTAACTCTGCAATTGAAACAGCTTCTGATAGTTTTACACTAGTCTCTCGTCGAATTTGAGCCTTTGTATCTCCTCGTTTTCTATTACAGTAATCTCTATAAGGATGAGAAAGCCAATTCCAACTTCCTACTACAGCGTACTTCGAGTCACAAAGTAAAATTCTTTCATGAGTACCCTTACTTTGCAAGTATTTTTCTTTTCCCAGACAAATCAGGCTTGAATTAGGATATTGAGACAATATTTTTTGTAAATAATTTTCAGCATCACTATCATTATCATCTTTACCCTCAGCACTTATATAGCCATAAATTACTGTTACCTTAACTCCTCTTTCAAGCGCTGAAACAATATCTCTAGCAAACCGCTTTGGTTCAGAATTAGCTTGAGAACCACGAATCCAAGGCGTAACAATTATTAGTTCTTGTTCAGCTTCATCAATAGCTGTTCTTAAAATATGTAAATGGTCACAATCAAGAACCAGGGAAGCTCCAGGCTGCTGCTTAGGAATTTCTGCCTCGGATTTATACTCTAAAATTACACCATTTTCTCGAATATGTTCAACAAGCCGACGTGAATAGCCTTGAGCTTTCTCTAGCCTATAACGGTTGCCAACCAAGATAAAAAGTTCTTCTGCTCTAGATACAGCAACATTGAAAAGATTTGGTTTTTTGTTAATCCAATCACAACTAAAATTATCTTGTGGTCGGCATACTTTTGTAGACAGGATTATTACTCGCTTTTGTGAACCTTGAAATTTGTGAACTGTCGCAATTGCATTTTCCTTTAATCCCAAAAAATATTTTCGCAAACTCTTATTTAAGGCTTGAGCATGAATGCTAAAGGGTGAAATAACACCAATATCTTCTAGTGAGTAACCTTGATGAACAAGATGTTTGATTACTTCATGTACCGCAGTTACTTCTTCCTCATTGACATTACCCTCGATGCGTCCCTCGACATGGTAAGCAATTAAGTTTGTTTCCAATAGAGGTGATACGGGTGCTGTCTTTACTTCTAACCCATATCCAACAATGCGATCGCAAAATTGAATAATGCTAGGTTGACAACGGTAATGTTCAATCAGACGAATTCCTCGACCTGCATCACCATCTTCTCCGCTTGCTCCCGCTGCTCGATGATAGGTAGTGGCGCGTTCTATCTCCTCTGGACTGTAACGATGATAGTCAGTTTCAGATAATCTTTTGTCAATAAAAGCTGTTTGACGGTATTGCTCGCGCCTTTGGTTAGCTAAAGTCATCACAGGTTCAATTTGAAGCGGGTCGCCAACAATAATGGCTTTGCGAGATCGCACCAACAAGGGAAAGGTCTGATGCTGCGGAATCATTCCGGCTTCGTCTACAATCATGCGGTCAACACATTCAGAAACGCACGGTAGCATATTTCGCACTGAAAGCAACGTGCAGGTGATAACCGGAAATATTAAACTTATGGCTTGAAGATTTTCTTCTAAATATTCTAAATTTTCGGAAAATGTTTTACGAACTCTATCATTTCCAATAACAAAATTTGAATATGACGTTAAAGCCTTTTTGACATTTTCCTTGTTTCGCAGTGCTTGTTGATTGAGAAATTGCCGCGCTAATTCAAATAATCTTTTATGTTCTTCGTGGTAATCGATATGGAAATAATCATAAAAATCTCTTAGTTCAGTTGCCAACCTGCTCTCTAAGGCTGTTAATTCTGTGAGTGCAGCATCGCGATCGTTACCAAAACGGTTGATGTTCTCAGAAACTTCTCTTAATCCATTTTGTACGCTTTGTAACTCTCTTGCGCGTTCAAGTCTTGTGCGAATAAACCCCGCCTGCTGAGTCAAAATACTGCGACAGGTTGGGTTTTCAATAGGAAAGGGAGTATCAAAGGTTTGTAGAATATATTCTTCACATCTCGAAGCCGTTTGTACCACAATTTGTCTTTCTGTTCTGCGAGTCAGCCAAAGTAAAAACCTTCTCCACCAAGGTAAACTACTTCCCGGTAGCTCTGATTCAGCATTATTAAAAATAACTTCAATTTTTTCATAAGCATTTATTGGAAGTTGTGTATAAAGTTCCAGTTCTACAGCCCTACTCTCAAGTATGTTTTGAGCAGCGTTTGAGTTCTCTAGTTCTAATTCCAGTTGTTTTATTTTTCTCTGAAGCTGAGGCTGTTGAGTTTCATCTAAGTCACGTTGACGACGCAGATTTATATATTGATTTTCTTGAACAGTTAAATCTGCTTTTATTTTTTTTATTTCTTCTGCTATATAATTGCAAATAGTTTCATCAAAACTATTTTTGTCTAAGAAATCAGCAATTGCACTTTGTAGCAGTTCTTTAGCCGCTCCCGAAGAGTTAATGTTAGTTTTACTTCCCCCTTTGAGATAGAAAAATTTGTCTTGTAAAGGTTTATCTTGGAAATATTCATCCAGCTTTTCAATAACGTTTTCAACAGCTTTATTTACGGTACTGCTAACAACCGTCAAGTTATTGATGTCCTCGCCAGTTTCAATCAAACTGAGCGCACGTTTGACAACTTGCTGAGCTATTACATGAAGGATAAGAGTAGTTTTTCCAGAACCGGGCGGCCCTTGGACAGCAGTTATTGGTTCACTTTGGGCGTGCTTCAGTGCTTTTAATTGTGAGTAGGCTGGCGGATGGGTTGGGAAAGCACCCGTATATTTGATTTTGTGGGCTGGAGGTTGAGGTATACCAAATAAATATTCGTCGGCTGGGTGCTTCGATGTCAACCAATTTCTTGGATTTGACTGAATATCCTTCAAGTCTTGCTTGAGATGCTTATTGTAGTTACTTACCTTAAACTGAAACAAGTAAGGCTTGCGCTCAATCTCGTATGAACGAGGCATAGGTACTTGATTCATCCAGCCTTCATAGGTTTCAAAATGTAACTTAAAGGTGCTTCTGAGGAACTGTGCAAGCCCATCTTGAGTGTTTAACTGCTCTCGTTCTTCGTCTTCAAGTTTAAGAAATTTCGCTAAATTTTCCCCAGCCTCCACTAGTTCAAGGTTGTCAAGGTTCCATCCATCTTCCTGATACTCTCCTTTAAGGATGGATGTAACATCTAAGCTGAATAAAGGATAATATTCAGATTTCCCCTGGCCAACAGTAGAGAGTTGAGGAAAGGATAAAACCCAAATTGTCTCTTCCTGACCCATTTCTTCGCTGACTTTCCGTTTTAAATCAGAAAAATCACTTCTATTAATTTGTACGTAGTTACCAACTAGCTCCACACCCCTCAGTACTGCTGTATTTCTAGGAACCTTGGCATTGTTTAAATCTACCAAATCAATAAACTCTAACCATGCGTTGAGAATTGCTTCTAGTTTGCTGGTTTTGTTCAAGACTCCCTCCGAGTAGCTGCAAGCAGGCAACTGTACTATATGGCACTAAGTTAGTGGGCAGATTCACTCTGCTGAGTGTATAACTATAAATATATCATCTTTCTATTACTGACCTTTATCCTACAGCAAAATATCTTTGTAAAGAGAAAATTAAAATTTATCAGCGAGGAAAACTTTCGGAATTGTGGTACTTACCTTTGTAGATTATGGTTGTACTCTTAGGTACTGCCTGCATCAAAACAGTAGGTTGAAAAGGAGATGCCCCAGATGACCGATGAACTACCGAACCCAAACCCAAAGGAGGCAGACGCTTTATTATCCGACCTGCTACAAGAAGTTCAAAAGTGGGAGGGGACTCTCGCTGGTGGGACAAAACTTGGTATGGGGGCGGAAGCTGTTAATAGTCTTTTTAGAACAAAGGTCAGCTTTGGTAACCCAAAAGACAAGTTAATCCGGCTAACAGATGGGACATTTAAAAATAGTGGTACAGAACTGCTTGACATTTACAAGCAACAGATGCAAGAGCAGTTCGACTTTTATTACATGACCATCTCGGTTGATTTGCGTCCCGAAAGGGGTGCTCAGTTTTGGCGATTAACCTGTGAGCTTGATTTTGGACCGAAAGGGAGCAAAGAGCCAATT
The DNA here is from genome assembly GCA_964657905.1 of uncultured Stigonema sp. Classification (GTDB taxonomy): domain Bacteria; phylum Cyanobacteriota; class Cyanobacteriia; order Cyanobacteriales; family Nostocaceae; genus Stigonema. Next base: position 14,439 of record CAZZXJ010000028.1, on the reverse strand, counting down.
ATTCAAAGCCTGTTTCCAACCTCTCAGTGGCGCTCAGTTATGAGCTTTGGTGTTGGCACAGATGTGGGGTTGAATGGCAACCTAGATTGGAGTTTAGGAGTGGATAGCTCTCAGTTAGCTCAATTGTTACCATCGATTCCAGATAATCTCAAAGCGAGTGTGGCAACTAAAGATAATTTTAAGGCATTCCTTGCCGTCCCAGCTTATAAATACGAACTAGGTTATTCTGAAATTATCAGTAATGGTGAAGGTAGCTCTCTGTGCTACTGGCGTATTGAAGACGAAAATTTACAAAGAATTGGGACGGCGAAATTTGCTATCGTCTTTAAGGTGCCCAAAGGAACTAATTCTATCACCTTGCGGGGTACGGTATGGGCTGAGCCGAAGATGACCTGGTTAACGGCTGCTTTAGAGGATGTGGCAGCTGCACTATCGGAACGGTTCCAGAGATTATTGGGGCAAGGGGATGACGCAGCCAGTCAATTCGCCCGTGGCGATGCCGAGTTTTGGACCCTAACTCTTCCTAAATAAACCTAATTTGCTTAAAAACAGCATCCTATCACACCCAGGTTGAATGGGGTCTAATTATATGGATAAAACTTACTATACTTACCGCATCCGTGTAGCTAATCATGGGCGTGTGCAGGTAGAGAAGTGGAACGCTCAACACCAACTTTTAGGCGAGCCTTTTGGTGTCTTCCGCTACAAGGACAAGCAAGAGGATCTCAACTCCCTTGTCCAAATAGCCTTAAGTAATGAACTCAAAAACTCTAAGCAGGCACGTGTCCTTGGGGAAGCGCTATTTGATGCTCTATTTGATAACACGCTTGGTCAGGACTTTGTAAATTTTCATTTCCAGGTCGTGCAACAGGAAAGGCAACTGCTACGGGTTGAGCTAGACATTGATGAGCGAGGGATGCCAGAAGTCGCCGCTTTGCCTTGGGAGTTTATGTGCTTACCTGCTAGGGCAAACTTGGGTGAAATTTGGATAGGCACAGATCCTAACCTGGTCTTTTCCCGCAGCCGTGCTCAATGGCATCCAGCCTCACCAATTCAGCTAGAGCAAGGTGAAAAGTTAAGGATTGCATTGGCGATCGCAGCACCTAAGGATTTGGGAACAGTCGAGTACGAGACAGTGCAAAAAGTGTTGGAAGACCTAGCAAATAACCAATCGGAGCGTGTTGAGCTTTTGCCTGTTTTGAATCCAGCTACTCCTAACGCCATAGATGCTTTACTAGAAAAACAACCCCATATTTTCCATTTCATTGGACATGGTCGTTTGCAGGATGATGAAGGGGAGGATGTGGGTCAAATTGCCTTGGTGAAAAAAGTCCTAAATACAGCATCCTGGGTAGACGCTGGTTTCTTCAGTGGACTATTTAATCGTCATCGCCCAGGAATTGTATTACTGCAAGCATGTGAAGGTGGAATGCTTTCTGCATCTCAGGCTTTTGTTGGTGTTGCCTCTAAGATTGTGCAGCAGAATGTCCCAGTAGTTGTAGCGATGCAGTATGAAGTATATAATATTACAGCAAGCCAATTTGCTTACGATTTCTATGAACGGTTAGCCCAGGACGCACCAGTGGATATTGCAGGGCAGAATGCTCGGCGTACAATCGCCCTCGAAACGCAGTATCGAAAACGTGATTTTGCAACACCTGTCATTTTTATGCGCGTGCGAGATGGGTATTTGTTTAAGCGTCCGGAAATTAAAGGTGAATCGGAAACTGGAACTTTATCCTGTAAGGAGGAACAGAGAAAGAGAATAGTTCATGCATTTGGCGATCGCGCTGTCGCAGTTGCTGGAGATGTCAGCAATAGCCCCATAATTCCTGGGGACGGAAATGTAGTGCAGTGGGGAAGCAAGTATAACGTCAACATTGGCAAGGGGCAAAACATAGATGTCGGAGACAAAAGCTAGGGAAATTTAGCAATGTCAGATAAATTAGAGGCAATTATCAAACGTCTTTTTGGAGCAAAGTTGTCTCAAGAGGAAATCCAAAGCCTAATTTGTGCTATTCAATTGGGAAATCCAACCCTAGCAACAGGTGAACGTTCAACAGCATTAGGAGGAAATGCTTCTGATGCTGTCTTTGTAACCGGCGACAATAACAGCGTGGTGTTTATAGGAAAAGATCAACTCGAAAGTCGCCAAATATTAAGTCAAATTTATACAAACAATGGTGATAATTCAGCCACCACACACTATGTAGAACGTATTTACAAGATTCAGCGTGTGGAAGCCTTGAATTTTGGTGACACAAATGCAAATCCCGTAAATGTACTGATTGGACTCATGTCAGTCCCTGAGATATATTCTGCGGTGGTCTCCTTTCGTACTGATTTTGAGGCAGCATGTGAGCAAATCAAAGTTTTAGAATACTATAAGGATTTGCACGATATCCTACACACACTGGAATTTCAATGTTATAGCAGTATTGTTCGAGAAGTCAGGCGATTTCCACGCGATAAAACAGGTTTAGAGACGCTCAAGGATTCATTGTTAACATTTGAGTAAATAGTGAAAGATGTGAATATGCTTACTACTAAACTTAAGTTATCTATCAGCGATATTTTATGGGTTAAAGATTTAGAACACGCTAAAGGGTCACTTCAACAAGCTATCGAACACTTAGAGATACAATCCTTGAGGTTGAGTATCAGTTTAATTAATCAAACACTTAACAATATTCCTTCTCAAATAAACACAAAACTGAATAGTGCAGCACGTTCATTGCGCGTAACCGCGCTTATACAAAGCATGACAGGTATAATAAAAAATCTAACAAATTCAAATTTAAAATCAGAAAAAATTAGTTATTTTCAAAATTCTCTTAGTACGCTTATCGAAATATATGTTAATCTTTCTAGCCTTGTACAAAAACATGATGAATGGCAAGCAATAGATTTGAGATTACGTCAAATTGAAATAACTATAGAAAAAGATTTTTCGGCTTTAGAAAACTCTTGGTCATATTTAAAAGCTATGTCAGAGTTGCAATTTAATAGTTGTGAAGAAGACTGGGCTATAGGCTTGAGAAAAGATTGTGAAAACTTGGAAAGTGCAATTTTAGCTGGGAATAAAACTGCTATCAAACCTCTTTTCCGAAATTACCGGAGGCGGGTCGGTTTCTGTTTTTACAGAGTAGATAAGGATTTAAAGCAATTGTGTAATACTTTACGGACAATTGGTGAACCATTAGCAATTATGCTGGGGATGATTGTATGACAAGCTCTGGTGCTTCCATGACTGGTGATACTGGACCGTTTCCATCTCTTTCGGCTTTAAGGGATGCTCATAGTCAGCTACTCAAACAATATCGAGATAGTAGCAGTAAACATAAACTAATTAAGCAAATTGAAGGGTTTATCCAGCGTGGGCGAGCAACAGGCACGTTATTGGGTGATGATGAAGACCGTTGGGACGCTCAAACTTGCTTAGATTATTGGGCAACTATACTTTGCGATAACGGGTATGAGTCACCTGATACTACCCTAGTGGAATTCGGCCCTCTCGCTAAATTAGCAAAGACTCTGGATCAGATTACTACAGGAGAGTATACGGAAGCTGATATTAAGTCGCTGCGTCAAACTCTAGCTAAAGGAATTGAGCAGGGTATTTTTCAAGTGGGCAAATATAATATTAATATTGGTCAAGCAAAAGATATTCATATTGGCGATCGTACCTACCAACCAATCGACAGTGAAACGATTCGTCAAGTTTTAATAGAAATTCTGGGAGATATAAAATCCCGCACTTTACTTACGAGCGCAGAATTTTCAGAGCGAGTAGAAAAGTTAGCTCTTGCGAGTTACAAAGTCGCACTTATTGGAAGAGAAGCTATTCTAGGAAAAATGCAACAGCATTTCACTCAAGCCACTCAGGTAATTGTTTTGCGTGGAGTTGCGGGACTTGGAAAAACTCGCTTGCTACTAGCATTATCTGATATTGTTTCTTCAGATGAAAAATTCCTCTGGTACGTTCGTAACGAAGCTGAATCAATCGAAAAAGATATTGAATTACTGGATAAAAGTAAGCAGCACATTATTGTAGTAGATGACGCCCACCGCTGTAAATTCTTGTATCAACTTCGGGAGGTATTGGCTAGTCCTCTATTCGCAGGCAAAGTGACTCTCGTTCTAGCTACGCGCAGTATTTTCAAAGATTCAGTTATCTATCAACTGGGTTTACTAGCGGCTCAGGTTATTACAGTTGAAGTCAACCCATTAGAAAACAGAGATATAGACCAGCTTTTGCAAAATCCACCTTATAACTTGACCGATCAAGATGTACGTCATAGCATCATTAGGATTTCTGAAGGCAATCCTCTTATGGCTGGAGTTGCAGCCCAACTGATCCAGAAGGGAGTGTCATTAGCAAATTTTAGTCGCGATCAGGTTTTAAGCAGCTATCTAGATGATATTATTAAGGAATTATCCGAAACAAAAGACACTGCTTCTGATTCCTATCTGCTTTACCTTCGCTTCTTGCAGATAACAGCAGCACTAGGTACTATTAATCTTGATGAAGAGGAGTTACGCGCAGAAATTCAGAAGGTTGTTGGGCTTTCTCCCATCGATGAAGAGCGCATTATTGCTCACTTAGTAGAGATAGGCTTGATAGAAAAATATTGGAAGACTATAAGGATTTCCTCTGAAGTTTTAGCCGAGCATATCCTAATTCAACATTTTTTTAACCCAAAAACTAAACAAGCAGACTACCACAAGCAAATTATTGAGCCTTTTTTCGCTCTTAAGCCTAAAGAGATACTGAATAATTTGGCAGAAGTTGAATTTAAGACAGAATCTGCTGAAGCAGGTCAGCTACTAAGCCAAAAGTTATATGAATTCCGTAGATTAATTAATCAAAAAGGTAATTTATTTAGATTTAATCTTCTACAATCTCTGCGGGAAATAGCCTATTTTAGACCAAATGACATTCTATTTATTGTCGCTTCTATCGTTGATGCATCTGAAACACCTATAGAAACGATTGAATATCAACTTTGGGGAACTTACCATATTAGCCATGAAATGGTCTTGAGTAATGCTGTTGAACTTTTAAAACGTACCATATATCAAGGTGGATTACGGGATGCTATTGCTTACCTCCATAAACTTGCTGTATACCGACTAGAAAATAGAGAATATGGAACTGTTCGCTCTATAGCAAGCAAAGCACTGATGGAAATAGCTGAATTTAGACTGCATAAACCATACCAAATCCAACTTCAGTTACTAGATTTTATTTCTGTCTGGTTAGAACAAGACTTTGTCACAAATTTGCCGCTGAGTCTTGCTCTAATTCAACGTATGCTTAGCATGAATTTTCATAGTGCTGAGACTAATCCTATTCAGCCATTCTCTATTGTTATTCATCAAGGTGATTGGCAGATAGTTGAAACCTTAAAGCAAATTCGTGAACGTTCTTTAGAAATTTTATATAATGCCTATCAACAAGCACAAGATTTACCAAATCGACTGCAAATTGTTCAAGCTTTGGGTGGAGCGACTCCTTACTTAAGGGAAAAAGAGCAAATTGCTGCTCAAACTTTAGAACAGTTACAGTCTGATTGTGCAAAAACAGCCCGTTTCTTTTCCCAATTCGTAATTCCTAATGCGGAGTTACCTGTTCTAGATAAAGTAGCCGAGTGGTTAAGTCAAGCTCAGAATTTTCACAAATATCAGGCAAAGGAACTGGATTACTTACAGCAGCAGTTACAGAACCGTAGTGGTTATCAGCTTTATCGTCTGCTTGTTGGCGGTCGTAGATGGGATGATAGACATAGACATAACGGGTTAGATTGGCAAACAGCTACACAACAAAAGCAGCAAAAGATTAACGAATATGTTGAAGCCATCTCTCTTTCTAAGTTAGAACAAGTGATTCAGGAGCTAGAAGCTATAGCAAATCAGGCTTTTAGTGCAGGTAGAAATGATGCCTTTGGTCTCAATGACCTACTGAGGGCATTTGGGGAAAAACAGCTTAACCTTGCTCTACTGTTCATGGAGCAGGTCATAGCGAAAAATTTACTTTTGAAGCAGCATCTTGGCTTTATTCTAGCAGGGCTACGTTTGAGCAATTTAGAAGTAGCTAGAACCTTTGTGAGGCTATGGATTAAACAAGATGATCCAGTTCTTTGGGTTGCGATCGCAATTAGTTACCGCTTCATTGATTGGAGTCAACCTCAGCTAGAGGAAGAATGGCATATTCTACGCCAACTGGTAGCGAAACAATCCTTAGTGGTAGATCCAGCACTGTTCTGGAGTATACAGGATCTGGCACCCTATCAGTCTGACTTAGCAGTGGAACTGTTAAAGACCTTAGCTGCTCGTGGTAATGACAATATTCTGCATCAGGTAGCCGAAGTGGTATCTTGGCAAATCGGTAACAACAACGACTATGCCGTTAAATTTGATAATTTGCAGGATTTGCTAGAAATTATCCAAAACTTTGAGCGGCTTTCCTATCTGGATTATAATGCTGAAGAATGCTTGAAGCGCCTTGCTGATATTACTCCTATGCAAGTAATAGATTTTATTGAAAGTCGCATTAGAGTTAAACCTAGTAGACAATCAACGAAAGACTACTACGAAGCGTTCCCCAAACCTTTCTCCCGCATATTTGATGATATAAAGTCAAAACTAGAGTACCCTGAAATTCTCCGCCATGTTAGGGATTGGATGTTGCAGGATGACTTTGTAATGCAGTTTGAAGCTCCTGCTTTATTGCGCGGAGTTGCCCTCAATTTGGAAGGTGAACTTTATAATGTTTTAAGGGAGTGGGTTAATTCTGGAGATGTGGTAAAAATAGGAGCAGTAGCTAGGATATTGCGTGAGTTTAACTTCGGACAAAACTTTTATAACTTAAGTCGAGAGATTATTCTTCGGACTCAGGACGAAGCAGTGCTATCCTCAATTCATGCGGCTATTCGTTCTACTCCTAGTGTAGTTGTGGGTTCAATGTCTAATTTTTACAACCAACGTATTGAAGAAGTGTCGCCTTGGTTAAATGATGAGAGTTTTCGAGTTCGCGATTTCGCCAACCATCTAATTCGTTCACTACAAATTAGTATTGAACGTGAGGAAGCAGAGGAACAACTTAGAGAGCGCAATTGGTAATCAGTTTTAAATGAAAACAATCATAGCCAGTAAGAGAAATGGGGTTTCCAATGATTTAAGTAATAAATTCAATGCATTACCAGTAGTCAGCACCAGCCCAGCAGGCATCACATAATCTAATATCATCAGATAGTTCAGTGTAAGTAATTGCCAAAATCTATTGCAACTTAGCGCATATAACTTCAAAATAAAGCGTAAGTGGGATATTAGATTGGCAATTCCATCTATCACAGCACAGATGTAGTCATCTGATGACCAATAGATTACTCTATGTGTGAAACATCCGATAACTCAATCTGGATTTTTTAAACCGCCCTAATCGCTACCCAACTCAAAAGTCACATGATCGCTCCTGATGAGTTAAACTCTATCCTTGACCGTATTGTCAAACGTCAGCATACTGAGATAGACGTTGCAATTCTGCGGCAGTACCTCATTGGTGGTCAAATTGTCTCTCAAACAGGCAAGTATACGGTCAATCTAGGACAGGGACAGGAAATTCATATAGGCGATCGCACTTATCAAGGCGTGGACGCCGAAGCAATTCAAGAAATTGTTCGATCTATCAAGGAGGAACTCAAAGCCTCTACTCAATTTGCTAGATCTGAAGAAATTCCCTTCCAATCCTCAAAGCATAAGCAGCCTTCAGTTGATGAATTGGTGCAACAAGTACGATCACGCCTGCACCATGACATCCAACGCTTACATGGCACAATGCCCCTTTGGGGGGTGGATCATTGGGTGTCGTTAGGTCACCTGTTTGTAGATGTCAATATACTGGAGGCGCTCAGCAGTAGCCGCCAATCCGAACTAGATGACCTGTGGCAGGACTTTACGACAGGGATACAGGGGTATTCGAGCTATCGCAGTTTGGAGCGCATTGGTTTGGGTAAAGAGCAGCAGCGAGTGTCGGGGCTGGCGGTATTAGAGAAGACAGAAAAAGAAGGAAAAACTATTTATCCCAACTTGATGGTGGTGGGGAAGCCCGGTTCGGGAAAGACGACCTACGTGCAGCGGATTGTCAGCGAATGCAATGCTGGACGGTTGCAGCCGCATCGTATTCCGGTATTGATTAAACTGCGGGAATTTGTCGATGACGGTCGCAAGTTTGAGTATAATTTAGAACCTTATCTGGTGCAGGGCTGGCAGTTGTCTGAGGCTGAGATAGAGTTAGTGCTACGTCAGGGCAGAGCGTTGGTTTTGTTGGATGGCTTGGATGAGGTAACGGGGGAAGTTGGGAAGAAAATTGTCAAGGAAATTAAGCGATTTGCCCGTGTCTATCCGCAGGTGCAGATGGTGGTAACCTGTCGTACACAGATCCAGGAATCCCGGTTTGAGCGGTTTGATTATGTGGAGGTGGCAGACTTTAATGAGGCTCAAGTGCGAGCTTTTGTGGAGCATTGGTTTAAGACGGTGTGTGCCAGTGTAGAGCAAGGAGAAGCAAAGGCACAGGAGTTTCTGAATAAGCTCTATCTGGAGGAAAACAAGCCGATTCGGGAATTAGCGATTACGCCAATTCTGCTAAGTTTGACTTGTGCAGTGTTTCACCAGACGGCAAAGTTTTACTCGAAGCGGTCGAAGCTTTATGAGGAGGGATTAGAGCTTCTACTGGAGAAGTGGGACAAATCACGTGAGATTCAACGGGATGAGATTTATCGAGACTTGTCCGTGGAACGAAAGCTAGAGTTGTTGAGCTATTTGGCAGTGAAGAAGTTTGAGCAACCGCAGTATGTGTTGTTTAAACAGGGGGAATTGGAGGGGTATATTGCAGAGTTTTTGGGGATTGATCTGCGGGATAGTCGAGCGGTGTTGAGAGCTATTGAGGCGCAGCATGGGTTGTTGATTGAACGAGCGCAGGGTGTTTGGTCTTTCTCTCACCTCACTTTTCAGGAGTACCTTATTGCACGAACCATTGTCTCCAATGGGCATTTATCATATCAAAGCCTACACCAGATCTTTCAGCATATTTATAAACAATACTGGCGAGAGGTGTTTCTGCTGGTAGTAGAAATGCTACCCTATGCAGACGTATTTTTGCTTTTAATGAAAAATGCAATTGATAAATCAGCATCACAATATAGACACTTACAAGATTTTCTTGCTTGGGCTAATCAAAAAGCTAATGAAACAGTCAGTCCCTATCAACCTGCTAGTGTACGAGCATTTTATATTGGTCTTGCAATGGGAATCCATGTAATTGATAGTGCTAAGCCTCCCTGGTTTGAAGATTGGCTGCTTAGAGAAATCAGCAACCTCCTCCAATCACTGGATAAAAGAATTCACATTGATTTTTATTACGGTAGCGGCACAGGATACGGAATCGGTCATTACAAAGGTTCGTTAGAAGGTAGCCTTGCTGTTGACCTGCATCTTTGTCATGCTCGTGCTCATGCTTCATTGTTAGGGCGTGCAGCTTTGTTAGAGGATGCCAGACGATCTGAAAAGATAGATGACGATGAGGATATTCCCCTTTTTGATGACACAAACTTTTATGAAATTGATAAAGCATTATGTGAAGTTCTCAACTCCTTAATTGAAGAGGATATCAAGATATATATCAAAGATTTAGACAATCAGTTACCGCAGGGAGTTTATAATGATTGGGACGTATACAGGGAATGGTGTAGGACAAAAAGTAATCGCTGGGGTGAAGACTTACGAATGCTAATCATGAAGCACCAAAACATCGATTTTGACTGGCAGTTTGACAACAAAAAACTTGCAGTTATTAGAGCGTATTGTTACGCTAATCAACTAATAATTGACTGCCTAAATAATAGTAGTTTGCTGATTGATTGGGTGAGGACGGATATTGAGGAAACATTACTATTACCAATCGGGGAAATTGAAAAGCGTAACTGTGAAGGATTGGTGGGTAAACTGATGCTTGAACTATGCAGTACCATTAAAAACCATTTGGTTTAGTCCATGCTTTGTAAAAGGCTGGATATGAAAGATATTGTGTACTTACCATCCTGAGAAATGAATTGCCGTAAGCCACCGCTCAACCTCAGCCATTGTTGCAGTAGGGCAACATATTCTCGAGAGCGATCGCCGTTGAGGATACGGTCAAAATTAGTTGGCAGTTGATCGTTGACTGTTGACAGAAAATACGGTCAACCAGCTAGAGATTGTTGGGGTCGATTCCCCTCTGTTGCAACCTAGCTAAAAGCTCCTGCAGTTGTTGTCTAGTTGCTACTTCTTCTGGTGCAGGATATCTGTTCCCATTTTGGTCATACCAGTATAGCCATTCTCGCGTGAGTCCTTGATAAGTTCCTCTTTCGCGTCCAATGCCTAATCCAACTTCCGGCATCCAAATTATATCCCCGGATTGTAAGATGTATTCTCCATCGACAAGCCGATAAACTTCTAAACGTTGACGCTTGCCACGTAGGCGCGTTGGGGCATAAATAACGTAGTACAAGATGCCTAATTGAGCGTAATCTACTTTCTTTTGTTCGTATTCGCCGTTGTAGGTTTGGGAAACAACTTCCAAAGCCACAATTGGCATAATTCCATCTTCTTCCCAAAGTACATAGCTAGAACGTCCATTTTCACCCACAAAACGTTCTACGCCCAAACTCAGAAAGCCGTCAGGAACAATCGCATTTTGACTGGGAGCATAGTAAATTTCCATATTGATCCCAAAAAACCAGTCATCGCGATTTTGCCAAATCAAAGACAAGATAGCGAGTAACAAATTGGGAATTAAAATTTGCAGTTCGTTATCCACAGGAGTGTCATCAGAATCAGGTAATTCCGCCGATGAAGGTAGACAAGCTAACGGGTTGTAGTTGAACATAGCCACGCCTGATAGTTAACTGTAAACTGTATTATAGACTACTAATAGGGGTTTCAAGTCGGCTTCTTTTTAAAATTTGGGCATCATGGATGTTTTGTTAATTATTAAGTTTGTTCACAAAGATGTTAATGTATTTGTGGCAAACTCGTTGAGGGTCTGTTCGTCGTCCACCTAAGTAGTTAAAAACGGGTTGAGGGGTTTGGTGAATAATTTTGGAGGTGATGAAGTGGACGAGCCGACACCAGAACAGCTTCAGCAGTTGTATCGATTGAGCTACCAGCTAACCAAAATGCTTAGACTAATTAGTTTAGTTACAATAGATGATAGGAATGGCTTCTTGGTGATATTAGCAGGTGAAGAGATTGATATAACAGTTGACCGACAAGGAAAGGTAAGCTATGAACAAACAGGATTTTAAAGCGATGAGTAGAGCGAAATTACGGGCTTACGTGTTGCAAAATCCAGAAGATAAGGAAGCGTTTTACGAACTGTCGGATAGGATTCAAGCAACTGCTAAGCCAATAAATGTTGAGGACTTGCCTGATTTGATTGGGCGTAAATCTCAACCAAACCAACAATAGCTAAAACCCTCTATTTATTGTAAAGTTCTCAAGGTATGCACAAAAAACTCCCGATCCAACAGTTGTACAAGGGACTGAAAAAGACGTGGCGCATCGCTGTTTGCAATCCTTCATATAAATGGGGAATTTTTCTCCCCTCTCCTGCAAGGAGAGAGGTTGGGAAGCCAGCGCTGCAGGAGGGTCTCCCTCCGTAGGCGACTGGCGTGGAGAGGTTAACCGAGAAGTATTGGAATGATGATATTGCTACTTGACTACCGAGGCTTGTCTGTAGCAGGCAAACTCCATTGAGAAAGTCGCCATTCCAGAAGTGAGCGATCGCAGTTCCGTAGAATATCCAAACATTCGCTCAAGCGGTATCTCCGCCCGGATAACCGAGTAGCCTTCCATACTCTCAGAACCCAACAGCAAACCCCGGCGAGAAGAGAGGTCGCCCTGAACTCTTCCTACGAACTCGTTGGGTGTTTCCACCTCTACAAGCATGATGGGTTCGAGGATGTAAGGCAAAGCAAGGGCAAACGCTTGCTCAAATGCTTGCTGCGCCGCTGACCGAAAAGCGAATTCTGACGAATCTATCGGGTGATACGAACCTCCTTGCAAAACCACTTTCACCCCAGTAACGAGATAACCCTCTAGCAGTCCTGATTGCACCGCCTTCTGGAAACCTTTCTCACAAGCGGGAATGTACTCCTTAGGAATCGTACCCCCAACGACTCGGTTCTCAAATACAAACGGTTCGTCTGACGGTTCAATCCACCCAGTAACGTGGGCGAACTGACCAGGACCGCCCGACTGCTTTTTGAGTCGGTAGTCAAAGCTAGCACGTTGGGAAATAGTTTCCCGGTACGCCACCGCAGGTTTACCAATGTAGACCTCAGTGTTATATTCCCGCTTGATGCGCTCAACGTAGATTTCTAGGTGGAGTTCCCCCATCCCAGAAATCAGGGTAGCGCTGGATTCTGGATCGATGCTGACGCGGAATGTCGGGTCTTCCCGTTGAAAGCGATTGAGCGCTTTAGAAAGACGGTCTGCATCCTCCTGTTTCTTAGGGGTAATTGACAGAGTAATTACTGGTTCTGGCACAAACATCCCCTCCAGAGAAACCTGTATTCCAAGAGAACACAAGGTATCACCAGAGGCGCAGTCTACACCCAACAGAGCAACAATATCCCCTGCGACAGTCACTGTCACCTCTTCTCGCTTGTTGGCATGCATCCTAACAATGCGACCGATTTGTACCCGTTTTCCTGTACGCGAATTGTAGACGGTATCACCCGGCTTTAGCGTCCCAGAATAGATCCGGGTATAGGTCAACTGTCCAAAGGACTCCAGCGTCAGCTTGAATGCTAAAGCCACCAAAGGATCATCTGGGTTAGGGTAGACATTCCCCGATGCTGTCTTGACGACTTCCCGATCAACCGGAGAAGGAAGATAAAGGGCGATCGCATCTAACAAGTTTTGCACTCCCTTGTTTTTGAAAGCCGAACCCAGCAGCACGGGCGTAAGTTCCAGCCTCAAAGTAGCTTGTCTAATAGTTTCCCAAATCTGTTGTTTGGGAACCTCCTCACCTTCCAGTAGCATGACCGTTATCGGTTCCGAGAACAGCGACAGGGCATCCAGCATTTTTTCTCGTGCTTGTTGCGCCTCATTCTTAAAAGCATCGGGAATTGGCTTTTTCAACCAATGTTCCCCGTTCTCGCCCTCAAAGTAGTCAGCCGTCATCTCTACTAAGTCAATGACTCCCTGGAATTGGTCTTCACCACCCATGGGATACTGAAGCAATACGGGATTCAGCCCAAGCCTGTCGTGTATTGCTTGCACGACCCGAAAGGGGTCTGCTCCCGTCCGATCCATCTTGTTGATGAACGCCAAACGCGGCACCCGGTATCGCTTCATCTGACGGTCTACTGTGATGGACTGGGACTGCACTCCCGCTACTGCACACAGCACCATCACTGCTCCATCCAGCACCCGCAGGGCACGCTCAACTTCTATGGTAAAATCTACGTGTCCTGGTGTATCAATCAGGTTGATCTGCTTGTCATTCCACTGGCATGTTGTCGCAGCTGACGTGATGGTTATGCCGTGTTCTTTTTCTAACTCCATGAAGTCCAGCAAGGCACCCTTGCCACCTCCCCGCACCTCCTCAATCGCATGGATTCTGCCAGTGTAGAAAAGAATTCGCTCTGACAGTGTAGTTTTACCAGAGTCTATGTGGGCAGAAATACCAATGTTACGGATGCGTTCTCGGGGAATCATATAGACTTCCTTCACTGCCTGAGCAGTCATTATTTCACATACTACATTAACACTACAATGGCAAAATAGGCAATGTCTGAGCCAGAATTGACTAGTCAGTTAATTGCTATGCTACTTTTTGATGTTAAAAAGAACGGTAATGAGCAGGAACGCCTTACGATTACTACGTTTCGGAGTGATTGTCAGCTTCGGATTATCTTCACTATTAGTAGCTCAAGCACAATAGCAAATATCTGATGCCCAAGTTTCTGCGATGGTAGAGGCGCTGCGACGGTCTGCACCGCCTTCCGACTCCCCAAACGATAGACTTTACAGCGAATGGAAAGTCCAACCAGAAACCCTCAAAGGGTGGTCCAAATATTGTCTCAAACAGGAATTAACACCGACGCAGTTTGAAAACACCGCGATCGCACGCAAAGTTGTCTCATGCATCACGCGCCGTGAATTAGACAAGCAGTTGCACGCCACTAAAAATAATGAAACTGCGGCTGTGGGTAGCGTCGCCTGTTGGTGGATGACTGGCGAGTATACAGGCTGCGACAGTGGCTTCACATCTGACTATGTCCAAAAAGTTGTCGGCTTTTACCAGCAGCAGCGCTCAAAACGAGTATCTAGCGCCTCTAAGGCACCTCCAGAGAATAAAATGCCCAGCCGTCTAATTGATCGGACAACCGATAC
>CAZZXJ010000027.1:0-21830 GCA_964657905.1 uncultured Stigonema sp. | reverse complement strand
TTTTCCCGCACCCTCTTGACAAAAGTGCAATCACTCTAACCTCTCACGAGTGGGAGTGGGTAAGGTGTCGTTTTCTTTGACTATTTCTGTCAATGCATAATATCAAGTCCGCAGCCTTTCAAGGTGGGTAAAAAATCTGGAAAATCCTGATCTTTCGACTTGCACCTTGAAAGGGCTGATCCTAAACGAAAAGAACCCGCAGGAATATGCCGCACTCAAAATCCCTGAATGCTGGCAGGTTGACCCGATTAAAAATCAGGTGACTGCCGAGCAAGTACTGTCGGCTGAAAAAACATCCAACAACAGCGCAATTCCCTCTTAAGCTAGATGCATCTTCAGAACGCTCTTAGGTGCTTTGCGGACTCTGGCGATGATTGTTTCTTTGCCTAAACGCTGGCAAGCCTCATAGCGATGACATCCAGAAAATCCGTAATATTGTCCATCCACTTCTAAGACATCGATTGGTTCTTGCTGTCCGATCGCCGCTATCGATTCCATTAGGGCTTGTACTTTTTGTGGATCGTTCTGGCGCGGTAAAGGACGCTTAATCTGATTCAATGGAATTTCTTGAACCTTAACCATAATGAGTATTGTTGACTAATCATGTTTTGTAACTCTAGATAAATCATAGTCGTTATGACTTTAGTTTGCAACTTTAAGTTGTAGGCATGGCTACGCCGCACATTGCTTCTATCTATGGGTTACAAAGTGAGAGTGGGCACTGCTACAGTTAATTTTGTTCACCTGCTTAATAGCATCAAGTTGGACAACTCAAGTCAAAAAACTACTACACTAAAAAAACGAATTCAACATCCACTCCAAGACAGCACTGGCGGCAAAACCAAATTAAGATGAAAATCTCCCTCTGGCGTTTTTCCTATACGGTACTGACAACATTTTGTTTATTGGGGCTAACGGGTGCATCAGATCCTGCAAGTCAGACAAAGGATGTGGATCTGAGGATTGGGATTGTGCAGCGATTTGGAGATAAACCTACAGAACAGCTGCTACTGGAACCCACCCCAGGCGATCGCTTACAGCTAAGATTTAAAGCAGGTAATGGGGAGCAAACCCTAGTAACTGACCAGCCAGTAAAACTGGAAACAGTGATGCAAGCTTTACCTCAACCAGTAGTTGAAGAGCAAGTGGTGCTGGGAACCTACCGCACCTATGAAAGTGCTGAAGACAGTGCCCAAACCTGGCTAAATCAGGGAATCGAGGTGGAAATAGCCCAGCCAGAACGCTGGCAAGTTTGGGCAAAACGATCCGTTTACAACACTCCTTTACTAAGACGCTGGCTGTTGCAAAGTGTGCAAGCTACAGGAAACAATACCGCTTACCTCGACACCAAAATTTTGCGACAAGTGCCACAAGTCAGTTGGGTCGTTAATGGCAACCGCTACAGCCGCAATCATCTAGAAATTAGCACCTTGAAAAATTTAATTTTGGTTGGGGGAAACCATCCATTGAAAGGTTGGGGGACAAAAAAGGCGGATTTATTGTCATTTAAGGGTTTTGTTGACAATTTAAACCACCTTTTTCGCTTTGGCGGAGGATCTTTGGGAGGAGAAGGTAGTCCTGTTTTGTCGAGGAAAAATGAAGCGGTAAATGAAAATCAAAAACAAGATTTGGCTCGTCTTTACGCAGGATCTATGGAGTTACAGCCAAATGCCTATGGCACATATACTTTGGTAAACCAAGTCCCCCTGGAAACTTATTTGCGCGGAGTCGTGCCTTATGAAATTGGTACTTCCACACCAACAGCGGCACTGGAAGCACAGGCAATACTTGCTCGGACTTATGTCCTGCGAAATTTACGTAGGTTTGCCATAGATGACTACCAGTTATGTGCTGATACTCATTGCCAAGTTTATTATGGACTTAACGGAGTGGCTGCCAATACAGATCAGGCGATCGCTGCCACACGGGGGATGGTACTAACATATGAAAACGAGTTAGTGGACGCCCTATATTCTTCTACTACTGGTGGTGTCACTGCTTCCTTTAGCGATGTCTGGAATGGTGCTGATCGTCCTTATCTGCAACCTATCGTAGATGCTCCAAGCAATATTTGGGACTTGTCTAAGCAGAGTTTAGCAGATGAAAATAACTTTCAGCGGTTTATCAGTCTGCACAAAGGCTTTAATGAAAGCGATAAAGATTTGTTTCGTTGGCACAAAGAAAGCAGCCTAGAAGATATTACTACGGGGCTGCAGAAATTTCTCAAGGTGAAAAACAGTCCCTATGCAAACTTTAAAACTACTGAAGGAATGAGGGTAGTAGAGCGAAGCAAGAGCGGACGCATTCTCAAACTTGAGGTGAAAACTGATATTGGCACTTTTACTCTATATAAAGACGAGGTGCGCAGTGCCTTTGCCGCTCCCATCAGCACACTTTTTTACCTGCAACCCCTGAACAAAGGGGACGCAAACCTTTGGGGATACGCCTTTATCGGCGGTGGTTTAGGACATGGAGTCGGTTTGAGTCAAACTGGTGCTCAAAATTTAGCCAAACTCGGTTGGTCAACTCTGAAAATTCTTCAGTTCTACTATCCTGGCACTGAAATAACGAAAAAAACTGCGTTCTAGACGTACAGCAGTTGAAGTGAGGTGTGTGTCACACTAGGATTATATCAATAAAGCAGGAACACAAAAGCTCCTGTATTCCTGCTTGACCTGATATAGACTGTTTGCCAAATTAGATTCAAGAAGCAGACACAGCAGAGTCAGAAATTTCTTTGTCTGTGCTGCTTATTTTCTTTTACTGCGACATTGTCACAAAAAAATAGGCGGCTTGATCAGCAAGAGTGGACTCTTATTTGAGTTTGAAATGCCTACTTTTAGTAAAGTTCTTCTTCTTTGTGGGTTTCGATGGTGACGTCAGCGGTTGGGTAGGCGACACAGGTCAGCACATATCCAGCTGCCATCTGGTCGTCGTCTAAGAATGACTGGTCAGACTGGTCAACAGTACCAGATACGAGTTTACCAGCACAGGTGGAGCAAGCACCAGCGCGGCAAGAGTAGGGCAGATCCAGACCAGCTTCTTCAGCAGCGTCTAGAATATAGGTATCATCCTCAACATCGATTGTTTCGTTTAGACCTTCAGCTTCGTTGACCAGTGTCACTTTATAAGTTGCCATTCAGTAATCCTCTCTTTTGTAAACGGCAGTATAAGTTATCCTAAAGCAAAGACTACGGCTAATCCTATGAGAGCAGCCGCTTATTCAAATTTGCCTCACTTCTGATACTACGAGAAAAAGAAAAGGATGTAACTGAAAATTGACCCCGATTAGTAATGAGATTTAGTTGGTTAATACAGATAAGTTTTACTTATAAAAAGAAGCGACTCACAGCCAGTTTATTAAAAAAAGTTATAGGTGTCAAAAAAGTCGGCAATTTGCCAAAAACTTAACTAGTAGAGAGGCGATGGCGTCTGTGCGCCCTGATCAAAAACTAACAAATAGAGGGGATGACGAGAATGTATGAGGGATCTGCTGGTTTTGGAGAACAACCTGTGCGTGTGGGTATAGTTGGTACGGGCTATGTAGCAAAACTACGAGCCGAGACATTGCTAGGTGATGAACGCAGCACTCTAGTAGCGGTTGTCGGTAATACACTAGGAAGGACAAAAGCCTTTGCCAAAGACCACCAGACTGAGGCGATGAGTTCTTGGCAAGATCTCGTGGAGCGACTCGATGTGGATCTGGTAGCGATTTGCACTGTGAATCAAGAACATGGTGCGATCGCACGAGCAGCACTAAAGAGCGGCAAACACGTTATTGTAGAATATCCCCTTTCTTTAGACGTGGTAGAAGCAGAAGAACTCATTACCTTGTCAAAAGCACAAAATAAACTTCTCCACGTCGAACATATTGAACTTTTGGGTGGTATGCACCAAGCTTTGAAGCAACACTTATCACTAGTCGGTCAGGTGTTTTATGTCCGCTACAACACCATCAATCCCCAGCATCCCGCACCTCGCAAATGGACTTACAATCACGAGCTTTTCGGCTTTCCCTTGATTGGGGCGCTCTCAAGATTACACCGTCTTGTAGATTTGTTTGGTGAAGTCTTGACGGTTAACTGTCATAATCGATTTTGGCAGACAGAAACAGAATATTACCAAGGCTGTTTCTGCGTCACTCAACTGAGCTTTAGCAGCGGATTGTTAGCGCAGGTGATTTATGGTAAAGGTGAAACCTTGTGGCAGCCAGAACGTAAATTTGAAGTTCATGGCGAAAACGGCGGATTAATTTTTGATGGAGATCGAGGAGTTATTGTAAACTCAGGGGAAACCACGCCCATAGAAGTTGGTAGTCGCCGGGGTTTGCTTGCCCTCGATACGAGTCTAGTGCTAAACCATCTGATTCATGGCACTCCCTTATACGTCACCCCAGAACAAAGCTTTTACACCCTTAAGGTTGCAGATGCGGCTAGGCGTTCTGCCGAAACAGGACAAACTATAATTTTAGCAGATACTTTAGGTGAAATTACATGAAAACTGAAAGCATGAAAACTGAAACGATTGTTATTTTATCCAAAAGAGAACTAGACAAAATGCGTTACTCTGGACAATTGGCAGCCGAACTTTTACAGCATCTTGAACCGATGGTCAAGCCAGGGGTTAGCACCCTCGATCTTAATGACGAAGCGGAACGGTGGACGCAGGCGAAGGGCGCAAAAAGCGCACCTCTTGGCTATAAAGGCTATCCCAAATCGATTTGTACTAGCGTGAATGAAGTCGTCTGTCACGGCATTCCTAATGCCAAGCAGATCCTTAAGGAAGGAGACATCATCAATATCGATGTGACACTGATTGTTGATGGCTATCACGGAGATACATCCAAAACATTCTTCGTCGGTACGCCTTCCCTAAAAGCGAAAAAGCTGGTGGAAGTCACAGAGGAATGTCTCCGAAGAGGCATTGCTGAAGTCAAGCCAGAATCACGGATTGGAGATATTGGTGCAGCCATTCAAGAGTACGCCGAGGCACAAGGCTTTTCTGTGGTGCGAGACTTTGTGGGACACGGAATTAGCAATGTTTTCCACACTGTGCCAGAGATTCCCCACTACGGAACACGCGGTAAGGGAAAGCGTCTTAGACCAGGTATGGTTTTTACTATCGAGCCGATGATTAACGAAGGTAGCTGGGAAGTCGAGGTTTTGAGTGATGGTTGGACTGCTGTTACACGCGATCGCAAGCTAACTGCTCAATTTGAGCATACCTTAGCTGTCACTGAAGACGGTGTTGAAATCCTGACTTTACTTGAATAGGGAATTGCTAATTGCTAATTGCTAATTGTGAGAGTGCTATTAGTTATTAGCCATTAGCCATTTAAGATTTGTGATCTAGGCGAATTGCTTGCTCTAGAGCAGATTTTTCTCTGGCTCTACGAGCATACAGTTGTAATTTAGTTAAATTCCAGCCAGTAATTATACTCATATCTTCCAAATTCATTCCTTTCGTCAACATTTCTACACACCATGTCTGTTGAGCTTGCTCAATGACTGGCTGTTGACCCTCAGGTGTCAATAATCCCTCAGTTAATACTTGCCAGCGCTCAATAATTTCTAGCTGTGATATTGGCATTCCACGATCATTGAGAAATAATGCCCACCGGTCATCTTTACGGCTTTTTAGCCATTGAGTTAATGGATTGCGAGTATATGAGCCATACCGCTTACCCATGATCCACTGATTAACTGGAACTTGTCGAACGCAGCCAATAGTTATCTGCAACAAGTGCTCTTTGACATCGTTGACTTGGTGCGATCGCTCTAAATTGACAATTTCTGTTGGAGATAAACCAGCTCCAAACAAAACGTACATCAGGGCATAATCTCGTATTCCCGATTTTTTGGCTCGTTGCAGAATCAAGTGGACTGAGTTGGCTGGTAGATCTATCACCTTGTCTGTTGGATGCGAATCAACTTTGACTAGACTTGTACTGTTGGTAGCTTTGTTTAAAAAAAGCTCCACCAAATTTTCTAAAAACTCATCTCTGTCATGCCAAAGTTCGTGAAATTCGCTGGTCAATTCAATCACGGCATACCCTAACAACATACTATTGAGCAAACTTGCTAGTTTTTGGGCTGGCATATGGGTGTGTAACTGCTCACGCTCCATAACTGTTGCTAAATATTCGGTAACATAGTGGTTGGCTTGGGTTAAGCTTCTTCCTAGTGCCTGACGATATTCTATTGAATAGCTTCCTGCCTCTCCTACCAAAGAGCGCACCAGGTCTGGGACTTTTTCTAGAGCCTGTAAGCGATCTTGGCAATAGTCTTTGAGAGCTTGGTAGACACTGGTAGTTTGATTTGCTTGCATTTTCAAGGATTCTCCTAGCTCTTTAAACACTGGCGATTCGGAAATGACTGCTAGGAGCAATCCGTGCTTATTACCAAAATGCCGAAATAGTGTTACTTCATTAACTTTGGCTAATTCTGCGACTGCCTTTGTTGTCGTCTCCGTGACTCCCTGCGCAGCGAATAACTCCATAGCTGCATTAATCAGTCGCTGTCGAGTTGAATTTAGTTGATCAGACATAAGTAAAAACATCAGGAAAAAAATGCAAGCGTCACTTGCATTTTAATTCTATCCTTGCTAAGCTGAGTGATGTAAGTAACACTTGCACCGACACACATAGTAGTCAGGAGTCAGGAGCTAGGAGTCAGAAGCCAGAATGGTTTCTATGCAATTGGGGAATCGCTGTTTACTGATTACCGTTCACTAATTCCCTGACTCCTGACTCCTTCCATCGCGCTTACGTCAAAGGAAAAATTTATGACCATACACTCAGCTACGGCTGTTGGTAAGCAACCGCTTACTTTGAGATGGATTAACGTGGCATTTTTTGCTTCAGTTCATGCTTTGACTTTGTTAGCTCCCTGGTTTTTTTCTTGGTCGGCTTTAGGAGTAATGATATTCCTCCACTGGTTGTTTGGCAGCATTGGTATTTGTTTAGGATATCACCGACTTTTGACTCACCGCAGTTTACATGTGCCAAAATGGTTGGAATATGTGATCGCTACCTTGGGTGCTCTTGCCCTCCAAGGAGGACCAATCTCTTGGGCTGCTGCACATCGGCTCCATCATGCATATACAGAGGACGAAGACAAAGACCCCTACTCTTCCCGGCGTGGTTTTTGGTGGAGCCATATGCTTTGGATTTTGTACCCGCGTCCAGAATTCTTTGAATACGAAATTTATAAAAAATTTGCCCCTGAACTAGACCGTGACCCATTCTATCGTTGGTTAGATCGCTACTACTTGCTGCTCCAAATTCCCGTTGCTGTCCTCTTGTATGCTTTGGGAGGATTGCCTTTTGTAATGTATGGTGTCTTGCTCAGAGTCGTATTACTGTGGCATTCCACTTGGCTGATTAACTCTGCGGCTCACTGGCGCGGTTATCGTAATTTCCAGTCGGATGACAGTTCCCGTAATCTTTGGTGGGCAGCAATTTTAACTTATGGAGAAGGTTGGCACAACAATCACCATGCTCACCCAAATGTAGCCAAAGCCGGATTCCATTGGTGGGAAGTAGATATGACTTGGTGGGCAATTAAAATTTTGCAAACTTTGGGTTTAGCTAAGAAAGTTGTGATGTTGCCCATAAAAACTCCTATATCAACATCCTGAATACAGCCCTAAAGGTACTGACCGAATAATTACTAATATTATGTTCGGTTGAATAATTATATTATCAGTGTGCCTGGTAATAGGTAATGGGTAATGGTTCCTTTTTCCCAATTACCCATTACCCATTACCAACAGAATATAGCAATCCTATTTGAGATCCGAACAAGAGGAGCCAGCGCCGTGCGGGGGTGGAGGAGTTTGAGGCGACTGGCGTGGACAAGGGAGACTTGGAGGACTTGGGAGAGGTGTTCGTATCTCCTCCACGGATTGCTGTATAATTAAAGTAATTAACCGAACTTGATATAATCCGTAATTCGTAAATACTGAAAATAGTAAAACCCTCAAAAAATAGGTACTCTGAGGGCTTTATTACTTAAAAGTTAATAACTACCATCCAAAGCCTTTTCAGATTGGAAACATCGATTTCCTAACAACGCAGCTTCTACAAACCAAGCTCATCTTTTAATATGGTTAGCTAGCTTTCCTCACCAAGATCTCCAAAATACGATCCGGGACTTTGCACTCACCGATCACCCGTCAGTGCGTTACGAGAGAGACTCAAGGTTGAAAGCGGAAGTGTTGGAGTGATCGCACTTGAGCAATGGTTTCAAAGTCGCGATCGTTGTGAATCAACAGTAAGTCATTCTCCAAAGCTGATTGCCCGATACAGCAATCAATCGGACTGCGAACCGTGAGTCCTTGACGGCGTAAATCATAGTAGATACGAGCAGCGGCTTGCCAGGAATGACTCGTAAGTTCAACATAATCTTGTGTTTCGAGGTAGGTGGACAGGAGAGTCCACTCTTTTTCATTCAGGCTACCTTGCAGCAGTTCAAGCTGAGTAAAGCGGCTGAGTAAAACCTCACGCTCAGCGATCAGGGTTTTAAGCTGCTTACCTATCTGACCACTGCGATCGCGGAACACCCTGATCCAAACAGACGTATCAATCAGCAGCATGACGAGTTTCGCGCAGGGCTTTGTGATCGAAGTCCTCAGTAAATTGAATCTGCCCCGCAAGATCGAGGAAGTTTTTCTGGCGGCGAGATCGCACAAGTTCTTGCAGGGCTAGGTTCACCAATTCTTCCTGGCTAGTAAGGTTGGTGAGTTGAAAGGCTTCTTTGAGAAGGGATTCGTCGAGGTTGAGGGTGATTTGCATAGGGTGTTTGTCGGACAATTGACTTAGGGAGATGTATCTTGGAACCAGTATAACTGAGGAGTTAAGGCAGCACTGAATAGTGATCGTACTTTGATTTGAGCCGAAAACTTAGATTAACGATTTCGGTTTTCCCCGGCTTACTTCGTTGAAGACCGGGGAATTACGGAGTCTTCGTTAAATGAGCGTGGGCAACTCCTAACGGGTTAGTTGAAGCACAAAGCTTTAGCGCCCCAACTTATTAGGAATTCCTTCACAACCACCAGGAACAGTATCTCTGGTTTTTTCGCCGCACCAAGCGCAGCAGTAGTAATGCACAGACTCTGATATGCGCTGGACATTAGTAAAATTGGCATTTTCCACAACTGCGCCAGTGTATTCGCCAGTTTGGTAGTTTGGTGGTTCGGTGCGACTGCGAGGTGATGCGATTTCAGGGGAACCATAGAATAGGCGAATGGCGTTGAGATCGGCACGACTAAGATTGCCATTATACAAGATGCTGCGGCTGAGATTGGCTTTTACCAAATCACAGCCACTGAGGTTGGTGCGGACAAGATTTGCTTCCGAGAGGTCAGTCCAACGCAAATCAGTACCAGTCAAGTCTGCTCCTGCAAGCATAACTCCCAAATCGATGACGCGCAAGCCCTCCATCCGGTCTTCGGCGTAACCACCATAACCGTCAAGAATGGCTCGACCAAGATGGCGATCGCGTTTTAAGGGTGTCAGCAACTTGGCGCGTGAGAGAAAGCGGATAATTTTTGCTTTACCATTGCCATCTACACTACTAAGAATTGCTGCTGTACGTCCTTCGGCGATCGCTCGTTCTTGGGGCCAATCTTCTAATAATCCTTCTTCATCTAATACCAGGTCAGAAACCCCTTGGAAATAAGAATCAATCGTCTGCTGCTGAGTGATGATGTTTTGCTGAACAGTCAGTAGGTTTTGCTGAATTGTCAGATCTTTGGAAATGACGTATTGTCGCCAAGCAACGTAAACTGCGATGATGGCAATGGAAATTTGCCCTAAAGCACCAAACCATTCCGCCAGGGTTCCAGAAGCGTCCCAATTAATCTTGCGTCCCCAAGCTAGCAGGCTAGAGCCAAAACCACTAAACTTGATCAAGCCGATGAAGCTGACTACTAATCCCAAAAAGGCAATCACCAGCGTTCGCTCTTGAGATGAAAACCACTTGTCTAAGACAATTTGTAACCAAGGCCACAATACCGCCAGGGATAGTAGCAAAGCTACTAGCGTTCCTAAAATGCCGATAATCGAGTTATTTAGGGCAATTCCCATGAAAGTGATGGCGATCGCTACTAGAATCAGCAACAATACCCTGGGTTTAACTGTCAAAGTGTCAATCGGGCGTTGTTCTATACTGGAAAGTGCTTGTTGTAAAGCAGTTGTGTTTTCCGACGATTGTAGGGATGCGAGTGCAGCTAAGGCTTGTTGAGAGACAAACTTCTCTGTTTGGGAATTTTCAACAGCACCATCAAAGTTATCTGGTTGCAAGTTGTATTCAGCAGTGGGTTCTGGTTTCTCTGGCTGGGATGAGTTGGATTCAATTGGCATAATTATATTTTGACATCGGCAGCCTCAGTTCAACAGGTGCTTTGCATCCACGAGAAATAGGTGAAAGCTTAAATTGAACAAAAAATGTGAGTAGCCCTTGTAGAGACGTTAAATGTAACGTCTCTACTGCCTATGGAGAGAAAGGGGGTAGGGGCAGCGTCGAGGCAACTTCAAGTACAGCAGATGCTCTTATTCAATATTGAGAATTTTACCGAACAATAATACATGCGTCACAGTCGCAGAGCATTCATTCTGTATTCTGGCTCCTGACTCCTGAATTCTTCTTCGATAAGGTTTTTAGCTACTTTTATAGTATTCGACATAGTTTTTATAAAATTTCACTATCGTGAATTTACTTATTTTTCTTACTGGTATCAGCTTTACTTGTTTCCATGGATACTGTAGAATGACTAAGATATATCAAGACAAGCAGAGAAATATGATGTTCCACATCATATCTGTTCTGTGAATTTAACAAAAGTGTTGAAAACACGCGGGGCAAGCCTTCTACCGTGAATTTACTTATCTCCTAGCTTGTATTAGCTTTACATGTTTTCACGGATACTGTAGAATGACCAACATAAATTATGACGAGCAGAACAGATATGATGTTCCACATCATATCTGTTCTGTGAATTTAAGAAAAGTCTTGAAAAGACACGGGGCAAGCCCTCTACCAAAACAGCTTACTCTTGTAGGTGAGTTGAAAAATTTATTTTTCAGTGTTCTAGATGGTGACCACTGCCATCGCTGGCATCCTTAGGGGTACAGCGAGGGCTTCTTAATAAATTCAGTTGCACCTTGATTATTGATGGTAATCCATTATACGAGGATTCCTACGTTTTTGTAGGAATGTCTAGGCACTGCGGGTGTGTAAGTCTGGGAAAATCAGACTCCCGTCTACCAATTTTCTAGTTGATGCAATTAAATGACTGATTGTCGAGGCTAAGAGTTGAACTTCGATGGTCTTTTTGTGTTCAGTCCCTCCAATGTGACCAAAACAGGGGATGGGGTCTGGGGTCAGGAGGCAAGAATACATAGACAAGGTTTTAACCTGTTTCTAACTGTCTGGTTATTTGTGTCGTGCTGTACTAGTTTGAATAGCCTTTACATATATGTTCAAAAACTCGTCACTGAGCAGACGCCATTTTTTGTACATTGGTCTGTCAGGTTTGGCAGGGGCAACCAGTGTCGCCATCGCCAAAGATAAACACTTAATCAACTACAGCCAAGCAGTTGACAACCCAAAAAGAGATTTTCAAGTAGTTGGTCAAGCTTCCTTAAAAAAGCGAGCTGCGGCTAAGGGATTAATTTACGGAGCAGCCTCAGGGCGGGATTTCCTCGTGTCGGACACGAATTTAAAGGCTAGCTTTGTTCGCGAGTGCAGCATCTTAGTGCCGGAAAACGAACTTAAGTGGGACACTCTGCGGCCCGCCCCAGATAGGTTTGACTTTACCCAGGCAGATTGGTTAGCTCAGTTCGCACAGCGTAGCAATATGCTTTTCCGAGGACATACTTTAGTCTGGTATCAGCAAATGCCTAAGTGGTTTAATTCAGTAGTTAACCACCAAAATGCAGAAAAATTTCTGCTAAAACATATTACAACTGTGACCAAACACTACGCTGGTAAAATGCACTCTTGGGATGTCGTCAACGAGGCAATTGAACCAGAGGATGGACGGTCTGATGCCTTGCGAAAAAGTCCGTGGCTCGAGTTTTTAGGTCCAGATTACATAGAGTTGGCATTTAGGGTTGCTGCTGAGGCTGACCCCAAAACCATGTTGGTCTACAACGAAAATAATCTCGAATATGACACACCCGCATATGAAGCTAAAAGAACTACTGTTCTAAAACTACTAGAACGTTTGAAGGCTAGAGGAACACCGATTCATGCCCTCGGTATCCAATCTCATCTAATCGGTCAGGAAACTGCCTTTAATCCCAAAAAATTCCGGAATTTTCTATCTGACGTAGCTAGTCTTGGTCTCAAAATTCTGATTACCGAACTAGATGTTGTAGACCAACAATTACCTTTAGATCCCATGGTGCGCGATCGCATTGTCGCCACTCGTTATGAAGACTATCTGTCAGTGGTGCTAGATGAGCGAGCAGTCATTGCAGTCTTAACGTGGGGATTGAGCGATAAATACACCTGGTACTCAAGGTTTAGTCCCCGGTCTGATGGTGCGCCAGTACGCCCCTTGCCATTGGACTCAAACGAGAAACCCAAGTTGGCATGGAATGCTATGGCTAGAGCCTTTGACCAAGCACAGAAACGTTGAAGGAGCAGAAACTCTCTTCTATTGGAGAATTGAGAACTTATAAAGACGAAAATATTCAAGCAGTTATGTAGAAAATAAAGGAAGGCACTATCTGAATGAACAAATTTGATGAGATAGTTTTACTGGGAACTAGGTTTCATAAACTCAAAGTTAATGAACTCATTGATTACACTGTAAAAGCGGCAAAACTTCAGAGGAAAATAACAATAGGTCACGTAAATATTCGGGCAATAAACTTTGCCTATGAACTGCCTTGGTATCAAGAATTTCTTAACAAATCGGATTTAGTTTTCTGCGATGGATTTGGTGTTCTATTAGGAGCGAAACTTTGCGGCTGCTCGGTAAATTCATCTCATCGCATGACATGTCCAGATTATATTGAGGATTTGGCATTAGCTTGTGAGCGGGAAAATGTTTCCTTGTTCCTGCTAGCAGGTGAGCCTGGTACGGTAGATAAAGCAATCACTAAGCTAACAGCGGTTGCACCAAACTTAAAAGTGAAAGGACATCACGGTTATTTTAATAAGTCTGGAGAGGAAAATGAATCTGTTATCCAACAAATCAATGAATTTAAGCCAGATGTCTTATATATTGGCTTTGGTATGCCATTGCAAGAACATTGGATTCTGAATAATTTAGACCGAGTAGAGGCAAAAGTATTTCTGCCTCTGGGTGCATGCCTTGATTTTTATACCGACACCATCTATAGAGGTCCGCGCTGGATGACTAATTGCGGACTGGAATGGTTAACACGATTATTTACAGAACCCCAACGTTTGTGGGAGCGTTATGTGGTAGGCAATCCGCTATTTTTTTATCGTGTCTTACAGCAGTGGCTGATAAAACTTTTGAAAAAACGCTCCAGACCATCTTCACAATACTGATTCATTGGCTGTTTGCCACCTATGTCAAATTCAGACTCAAAAGAGTAGTCATTCTCAATAATTTAGCTAACAGTAGAAGTACAGGAATAATATGAATCATGGCTTCCACAACTTTATCAGTTGCAAGTTTTAAACCAGACTTAAGGTCAGCTAGAGGCACAAGGATACAGAAAGGATTAGCTATCAGATTTCTGCGGGTAATAACACTTATCTTGCTAGATGTCTTCTCTGTGACCTTAGCATGGAGTTTGGCAGCATTTTATGGAACTCCATTGGCATCTAATTGGACAGAAAAAACATCTTTCCTACTGCTAATTCTGACAGTAGAAATAGGCATGCTTGCAGCCAAAGGATTATATCAACCTGGGATACATCGTCGTAACTACCCTAATCTGATTCAATCCGTCTCCCTGTCATTCGTTTTCCTCTTACTGATTGCTTTTCTCTACGAACCAGATATCTCTGTTTCGCGCTCAACTTTTCTATTATTTTGGTTCTTGTCTGTAGCCTTGACCTGTAGCGATCGCCTGATCTTTGATGTTGCCACTAAACTGCTTCGTAATCAAGGAGCAATTCTTCATCCCGTTTTTCTGATTACTGATATTCAAGAGCAAGAGGATCATGTTAGGTTAATAGAACAAGAAAATTGCTACATCGTACAGGGAATAGCTGACTCTAGCTGCCTGGACAGATGTAACCGAGAGGCAACGTTTGAATATCTTCGCAATCAGGAAATAGTAGAGGCTTTTGTTTCTTGGAGTGCAATCAAGAGTCGTCAATATGTTTGTTGGAATTTCCGGACTGCTGGCATTACCCTACGAATACTACCAAAACAGAGCGAGGTTCATCACCCTAAGTCCGTATTGTGGATGATGGGTGAAGTCCCCTGTACGACAATTCCAGTACCAATGGTCGCCGGCAGCGATTTTTGGGTGAAGCGGTGTTTTGATCTTTGTTGCTCGATGGTAGTGTTACTTCTGCTGTCTCCTGTTTACTTGGTGATAGCCATACTGATTAAGTTAGATTCTCCCGGGCCAGTGTTCTTCAAGCAAAATCGAACTGGTCTGCATGGTAAGAATTTTCAGATTTGGAAATTCCGGACAATGGTTGCTGATGCAGAAAAGCTGCAACTCGCCTTAGAAGCAAGAAATGAAATTAAGGATGGTGTCCTGTTTAAACTCAAAGACGACCCTCGCATCACACAAGTAGGCAAATTCTTGCGCCGTTACAGTCTAGACGAATTGCCGCAATTGTTTAATGTTTTACTTGGGCAAATGAGTTTGGTTGGTCCGCGCCCTCTCCCTATGAGAGATGTAGAGAAGTTTAAAACAAAGCATTTTATCCGACAAGAAGTTCTACCCGGTATTACCGGATTGTGGCAGGTTTCAGGTCGATCGGATATCGATAACTTTGAAGATGGGGTGAAATTAGATATTACCTACATTGAAAATTGGTCCCTCTGGCTAGATTTAAAAATTTTGCTGAAAACTGTCAAGGTTGTCCTGCAAAAGACAGGTGCTTATTAACTAGCTAAGTAAACTTAGGACAGGCAGGGCGCAACTTCTCAAGAAAACTTACAAAAATACCGGAATTAACAAGGGAGAAATAATCATGAATCAACTCTTGGATAAAATTTATGAAACCAAAGTGGTCGAGGATTCACAAGGAAATTTGATTAATCCTTTTCCCACAGCTACTCCTTATGATACAGGAACGATCTTCAAGGATCTAATTCAACAAAATCATCTTGAAAGAACGCTCGAAATAGGTATGGCTTATGGCTTATCTACACTGTTTATTTGTCAATCACACCATGACAAAGGATCGGGAAGTCATATTGCTATCGATCCATTTCAAAGTACCATGTGGAAATCTATTGGATTGCTTAATATTAAAAGAGCGGGATTAGCAGAAAAATTACAGTTATTTGAGGCATTCTCTTACGAAGTTTTACCTCAGCTTCTAGTTGACGGAAGAAAAATCGATTTTGCCTTTATTGATGGCTCACACCAATTCGACTACACTTTGGTGGATTTCTTCTATGTTGACAAATTATTAGAAGTAGGGGGATACGTAGTTTTTGATGATATTTGGATGCCCGGTATTAGAAAAGTCCTGTATTTTATCTTAAGAAATAGGGGTTATGAAATCGTAAAAAATTATACAGATATTAATTGGAAAAAACGTGTAGAAAGATATGCAAGACGTTTTCTTCAGAATCCCCTAGAACGAGATTACAACGGGATAAGATTTCTTCCGCTTAATATTTGTGTACTTAAGAAAATATCCGAAGATAATCGTCCTTGGGATTTTTATCGTTCATTCTGAAGCTTGCATACTCTCTTGCATAGTCGGGGAAAATAGCCCTGAAATAAATTTCGGGATAGAAGCTTTAAGTCAGTTTTCACTGACTAGGAAACTTGTGATATCTGGATTTCAACCCCTTTTACATAACATATATGACGTACTACCTAAGTTAACCAAGACGTATGAGGAAGCAAGATGCTTAAAGATCAAGAAACTCACCGCAAGTTCCACCTCAACCAAGACGAGATTGACCAGTTTGAGCAAGATGGATTTGCAGTGGTGCGTTCTGTTGTTTCTCCTGCCGAAGTTCAAGGGATGTACCCACTACTCACACACCTTTTTGAGCGATTTAACGAGTTGCCAAAGACTTTGGCACGCGAGATGAGTGAATCTTCACACCCGCTTCAAGGACTGCGAAACCCAGATCTCGCCCGATGCCTGCGGCTGGAACCCAAGTTAGCCAAAACCCAGTATTTTCAACATATCTGGGTGATGGCTAGACAGTTGCTGGGGTCACAGGCGCGCCTGTGCTTCGACCATGCCATCTTGAAACCACCTCATAGCAACTGCCCGACGCCGTGGCATCAGGATGAGGCTTATGATAAACCTGGTAATTCAGAGCGGCGGATCAGCGTTTGGCTGCCCCTACAGGATGTGTCGGCAGAAAGCGGTTGCCTCCAATACATTCCAGGCAGTCACAAAAGGGAGTTAGTGCCACATTATCCCTTAGCTACAGGAACCCATGCACTCATGACCAAGCACGTCGCTTCTGCGGAAGCTGTGCTTTGCCCGGTCAATGTGGGGGATTTGATTATTCATTCTGGACGTACCCTGCACTATGCTGGACCTAACATAACAGCCTCGCCGAGGCTAGCTTGGATTTTAGTATTTGCTGCGGGCGGAAATTCGCCCCGCGCTCGGCTGCTGCGCTTAGCGGCTCCTATCTTATCGGCTCGTTGGTAGTGTTCTAGATTGGATTTTTTGCATGGAAACTAAAGGCTATTCACAAGAAACAGATATTCAACAATATTGGCTAGTTCTGAAACGCCGATGGCAATTTGTGGCAGGAGTTGTTCTAGCTTCAGTAGGATTATCAGGGTTTGCTTTGTTCCTGCGAAAACCTGAATACCAGGCGACGGGAATGCTTCTTTTTAAATCAGACCGGACCTCATCTCTGACGAAAGTAGGAGAAAAAATAGGGGATCTTGAATCCGTAATGCGCGAGGGGAATCCGCTACAAACGCAAGCTGTTATTTTGAATTCACAGCCGATTTTAGCAGAGGTTATTAATACTTTAGACTTAAAAGATGAACAAGGGAAAGCCCTTGATCCAGAGTCACTGAATCTCAAGGTGGAGCCAGTGGTAGGGACAGATATAATAAAGGTTTCCTACACCTCAAAACTCCCTAAACAGGCGGCAGCCGTAATCAATCAGGTGATGAAATCCTATGTTGAGAATAATAGTCAGTCCAATCGAGAGCAAGTCTTTGCTGCAGGTGAATTTATTAAAAAACAATTGCCAGAAAATCGCAGAGAATTAGATCAGGCAGCAGAGGCATTACGTCGGTTTAAAACTCACAATAAGACTATCCAACTGACGGAAGAGGCAAGCACTTCCATTCAAAATATTGCCGAGCTTGATGCGCAAATGAATCAAGCTCAGACGGCGCTAGCAGATGTGAGCGCTCAGGAAGCACAAATACGCAGTCAACTAAAATCTTCTGGGCAACAGCCTGTAGAAGTTGCTTCCCTAAGTCAGATACCTGGTGTACAGGATATCTTAGGTGAACTGCAAAAGGTACAAACCAAGCTAGCAGCAGAAAAAGCACGTTATACGGAGGAACATCCATCTGTTGTTAATTTAAAGAATCAAGAGGCAAATCTGAATGCTTTATTGCTTTCTCGGATTGAGCAAGTTTTAGGCTCTCAAGGGATGCAGCAGGTTTTAGGCTCTCAACAAAAGCTTTCCCTTGGCAAGTTACAGATAGGGAAAATCAAGGAAAATCTGGCAAGTCAATTTGCACAGTTACAGGTCCAACACCAAGGTCTGGAAAGCAAAATACAAGCTTTGTCTAATCTCCGAGCAACTTATAAGCAGAGGGTTGCGATCCTGCCATATTTAGAGAAACAGCAAGGAGATTTAGAGCGAAGATTGTCTGTGGCGCAAAAGAACTACGAAAACCTGATGACCAGACTACAGGAAATCCAAGTAGCAGAAAGGCAAACCGTCGGGAATGCCAAAGTGATTCAAGTTGCCGAGGTTCCTAAAAAACCAACTCTCTCCAGAATAACACTGCTCTTAGCCGCAGGGGGTCTATTTGTGGGTTTGATACTTGGTGTAGCAGCTGCATTTTTTGTAGACATAATTGACATCTCGTTGAAAACAGTCAAAGAAGCAGAGACATTTTTTGGCTACACTTTGATAGGGCTAATTCCCAAGTTTGAAACAAATAACACATCTGCTCCTGTTAAGTTGATGGAAGAAGGTGTCTCTGCTCGAGTTATTGTAGCCACCTCTCCTCGCACGGTGATTCATGAAGCGTACCAAATGCTTCAGGCAAACTTGAAATTCATTAGCCATAAAAAAGTCCGCACAATTGTGGTTACAAGTTCTATGCCTGGTGAGGGGAAATCAGAAGTTTCTGCTAATTTAGCTGCGGTACTCGCTCAAGCTGGAAGGCGAGTTTTACTCGTTGATGCAGATATGC
This sequence comes from uncultured Stigonema sp., assembly GCA_964657905.1. GTDB lineage: Bacteria > Cyanobacteriota > Cyanobacteriia > Cyanobacteriales > Nostocaceae > Stigonema. Next base: position 3,286 of record CAZZXJ010000027.1, on the reverse strand, counting down.
GGCAACCATCGCAACACCACATATGGGGTCTGATCAACTCAGTGGGTTTAAGTAACGTCATTGTTGGTCAAGATGAATTTTACAGCTGCCAGCAAACAGTCACAAAATATTTATCCGTTCTCACAGCTGGAGTCCTACCTCCCAACCCCCTGGCTTTGATTGACTCTGAGCGCATGACCTCCCTGATTAAGATGTTTTCTGAAAGCTACGACTACATCGTGTTTGATACTCCTCCTTTAGTTGGGACAGCTGATGCAGCAGTTTTAGGAAAAATGGCGGATGGAGTTCTGCTGGTAGTTCGACCTGGGGTTGTGAATTCAGCGAGCGCTACTGCTGCTAAGTTACTGCTAGAACGTTCTGAAGCTAACATTTTGGGCATCATTGCCAATGGTGTGAACGTGAAGCAGGAGCCTGACAGCTACTTTTATTATTCAGATGCTCGAGGGGGGCAGGGTGTTACAGAAATTCAAACGGTTAATGAACAATGGATGCATAAATAGATTTAAAGGCAAATACAAACCAAGGGGAAGCATCTGCTCTAGGTCAATGTCCCCGTCTTAAAGAAGACTGCATTGCCCATGGACGTGATTGGACTAAGCGTAGAACACTAATTCAGTTATCCTAGAAACCCAGTTTCTTAGCCTCTATTTTTAATACTGAATCGTTGTGCTAGATGTCGATGTCACAGGTTATAAATCAAGTAACTGATTGAGGTGAAAATGCTATGTCAATTAGTCAGTTTCTAGCTCTGTGTACTAATGTTGTTTTGTTAGTAACTGCATTAGGCATATTTATTGTCTGCCTATTTTTTCTGATTGAATGTACTGCTGCTCTGTTCCCGCTCCCTTCTTCTGCTAATAGAGGTAATTGGCAAAATATCAAAGTTACTGTCTTAGTACCGGCACATAATGAAGAGATTGTTATCGGTTCTACACTGGAAAAACTGACAAGAGCTTTAAAAAAACAAGACCGTTTGGTTGTCATTGCTGACAATTGTAGTGATGAGACAGCCGAGATTTCCCGTACAAAGGGTGCTATAGTTATCGAGCGTCACGACAAGGATCGTCAAGGTAAGGGATACGCCCTAGACTATGGCTTACAGTTTATTGAGTCAGATCCTCCGGATGTGGTTGTGTTTGTTGATGCTGACTGTACAGTCCATGGCAGTGCTATTGAGCATCTGACCCAGTGTGCGATCGCCACAGCCCGACCTGTTCAAGCTACCTACTTGATGGCAAAACCGAAAAACTCTCAGTCGTCAAAAGACTTGGTTTCACAATTTGCCAACATTGTCAGGAATCTAGTTCGTCCCTGTGGATTAGCCCGCTTGGGACAGCCTTGCCCATTACTTGGCACAGGTATGGCTTTCCCTTGGTCAGTGATTCGCTCAGTTAATGTAGCCAACGCTCACCTCCTGGAAGACTTAAAACTAGGCTTGGATTTGACCCTAGCTGGACACAGACCAGTATTTTGCCCAGAAGCAAAAGTTACTGGGTATTTGCCGCAGCAATTGCGGGCTGCCAAAAGTCAGAGAACCCGTTGGGAACACGGTCACTTACAACTTATGCAGACCTATATCCCCCGACTGCTCTTTGAAGCAGTGTATCAAAAAAGGTTCGGCTTGTTGGTGAGCGTTCTGGATTTGTGTGTGCCACCTCTATCTCTGCTTGTTGTTATTTGGTTAGTGCTGATGGCAGTTTCTCTGCTGTTTGGAGTCTTGGGAGCATCATGGATACCCGCAGCGATCGTAGCAACAGGGGGATTTTATTTCCTGATGGCAATTTTTACAGCTTGGGGTAAATTCGCTCGTCAAGACTTACCTCTGTTGCAACTTTTAACCATTCCTTTTTACGTTTTATGGAAGATTCCAGTCTATCTCAAGTTCTTAGTGAAACCTCAAAACGTATGGGTTCGTACGGAACGAGACAATGTGTGATAGAATTTTTAGCCAAATTAACCTTTATTTTTCTCAAGTCAATTTATGAAAGAGAAAATTTTAATAGTCAGCCCTGTTCTGCTTCGGGAAGTAGATGGTCAATTGGGGCTTGATGATCAAACGTGCGAAGATTTGGTTCAGTGGACAGAGAATTTTGAGCAAGTTATCTTCGCCTGTCCCACATTGCCAGAATATATGGTAGAAAGTAGTGCTTCCGTTGCGGGAACCAATTGGCAACCAATCGCAGATTTGGCGTGTAAAGATCGACTGGAATTATTGCCACTGCCGTGTGCATACAAAATACAAGACTTTATCAAGACGTACACCGCCACACGTCAGATTTTAAAGACAAAGATACAGGAATGTCAGTATCTTTGTTTTTCGGTCTCTGGACTTATTGGCGATTGGGCGGGAATTGCTTGTTTGGAAGCCATCAAGCTGAGACTACCTTATGCTGTCTCCACTGATCGCGTTGAACATGAGGTCATCCGTAGAACATTGCTAAGTTTGCCGTTGAAGCGCCGCGTCAAAGAATATTTGACCCTACCTTTAATGAAATACTATCAGCGATACTTGATTCAACAGAGCAATCTAGGAATGTTTCCAGGGCAAGACTGTTATTCGGCATATTCACCTTTTTGCAAACAGCCCCATTGCGTTTACAATGTTCACACAAAAAAGTCCGATCAGATTGATGAAGCAAGTATAGACCTCAAAATTGAGTCACTATTATATGGTAATGGTCCTTTGCGGATTTGCTATGTGGGACGAGCAGCAGATATGAAAAGTCCATTTGATTGGCTGCATGCTGTACATCGGGTATACAAAGCTGGCGTTGACCTCCAAGCCACTTGGGTTGGACACGGACCACTTCTGTTAAAGATGAAGTCGTTGGCTCAAGAGTTGGGCATTGCTGACCGTGTGCATTTAGTCGGGTTTGTTAGTGACCGAAGTAAAATTTTACAGACGATGAGAGAACATCACATCTTTCTGTTTTGCCATAAAACGCCAGAATCACCTCGATGTTTGATTGAGTCATTAGTCTCCGGTTGTCCGATTGTCGGTTATAGTAGCCCCTACCCCCAAGGGCTGATATCTCAATGTGGCGGTGGTGTCTTCGCGCCCATGAACGACTGGCGAAAACTGGCTGACCAAGTCATTGAACTAAATTCAGACCGAGCAAGATTGAGTAAGTTGACTCGATCAGCGGCACAGTCTGGTCAATTTTTTGATGAAGAAACTGTTTTTCAAGCGCGAAGTAACTTAATTAAGAAATATTTGGGAGAGAGTTGCTTTTTGGATGTTTCCCAGAATAGTTTACTAGCATCAACAAACTAAAGCTGAATCATA
>CAZZXJ010000026.1:1772-21894 GCA_964657905.1 uncultured Stigonema sp. | reverse complement strand
ACGGTGCAACTCGTTCTCCTGATGCTTCTTGGGTAAAGATGGAACGGTGGGATGCTCTCACACCACAACAAAGAAAAAAATATCTCCCCTTGTGTCCAGATTTTGCAGTGGAATTGGTTTCTGAAACTGATGATGTGGAAGACACTCAAGCCAAGATGCAGGAATACTTAGATTCAGGCTTACAACTTGGTTGGTTAATTAATCCCAAAGATAAACAAGTAATAATTTATCGTCCTAATCAAATACCTGAAATTTTACAATTTCCTACAAGTTTATCTGGTGAAGATGTTCTCCCTGGTTTTATTTTAAATTTACAGCCGATTTTTGTATAGATGAAGTTGATAGCTGTTGAGTCCTTACAATTGCATAGGGTACGCGCAAGGGTTTGAGAGGGCGATGCCTCTGTCTTGCCGATGCGAGTATACGCATTGTTGTAGACAAACCTAATAACTGCGATCGCCCAATCCCGATGCCCAGCATTAGCTGTCTGCATTGGTCTACATTTTTAGACCAATTTCGGACATTACATGAAATAGCAGAAAAGTGGACTCACTCACTTTCTAGATGGTATTACATAGATAAGATAAGAGTAGTTCGTGTCAACTACTGCTATAGGGTTTTCTGCTGTTAAATTATTAAACTTGATTTAAGAACTTCTACGGTAGCGTTATCCAAAACGACTGAATAAGCTGGTATAAAGTTTTACTGGCAGAAATAACAATGATACACGACCTATACAAGCTTGCTAAAGTTGCTCTAAAAGCTCATACAGTGTTAGAGGATGTGGTGTATAACGGCAAAGAGTATCTTGGTGAAGTATTTATTCAAGACAGCTATGGTTGTTTGTGGAAAGTCAAAGTTCGTTATACAGGAAATCGCAAACGTTACCTTAAAATTAGTTCTCAATCTAGTGCATCGCGTAAGATAAGGGCATCGGCTGACAATTATAAACCAGGTGAGTACTTACACATGACACCTAAAGAGTGGGAAAACTTTTATCGACTAGCCAATAATGACCAAGAAGTTTACAGATGTGTTCAAAGTACTTTGGATAGGTTGGTGCGATGAAGTCGCAGCTTATCTTAAGCTGAAAGCGTTCCAGGGGAGGCATTTCAGCTTAAGAAGGTATGACGGATTGCTGGCGCTATTCAAACCGAGCTACTAGCTTTCTTGAAGTCAAAACAGGTAAAGTTCCGACTCCAAAACAAAAATCTGAACTTTCTCATGTCACTTTGCCCTTGGTGACAGCTTCCTTAACACTACGCCTTGATACGACAAGCGTTTCTTACTTTTAAACGAGTAAAAACTCACTTTGGATTTACAAATTTCTTTGAAAGTTTCTTAGTTTCTCCCAGTAAATTATACGCAATGATTCTTCCAGTAATCACACCATCTAAGTTGTCATAAAAATATGAAGAGTGAGCATCTTCGGCTGCAATAACCATTGCTAGATCCGAATTTCCAAGAGATCTTAATGTTTGCTCTGCCCCATTAGCATCTTGCCAAACATACTGGTCACAAAGAAATATATTAGAGCCAATTTCATCTTCTGTAGCAGCTTTTAAGGGATAGGCTATTAGATCAGAAGAATGTATTATATTTACCCAGGTTAACCTATATGAACCAGTCTGATGCTCTTTACTGTATTTCTGAATAAAAGAATTAATAGTAGAGAAATTAATATCTAGCATTTGTTTGAGAAACAACAAGGGAGAGCCTAACGTTGTAATGCTAACTATATCTAGCTGATGCAATTTGTCGCGGAATAGGAAAGCCGGATCATCACTTGTTAGTGTATCTGAAAAAAGAAGATCCCAAAGGATAAGACTACCTAGAGAGTGAGCAATGAAATGAATCTGCTTATGCTCAGGATGATCTTCTATAAACTGGTTAAGTTGCTCAAGAATAACTCTACGGATTGCTGTTCCTCTTTCGGGATTTTGATAGATTATAAAATCTCCTAAGAAATTACTGATCAACTGCTTTCTACGGTCTTTGTATCTGTAAATATCGTGATATAACCCTTTATATTGTTGGTGTTCTGCACAGGCTAGGGAAAAATCTTTATCAAGATAATTGATAATTTGATACTTCTTATTATTAAATAAGTTGCCCCAGAAACTTGAATAGAACTCTATTTTTGTTTTAGGCTGTATTTTAGCAAGTTCCTTCTTAATATTTTTTATAAGTGCATCAGCGTAGCAGGAATTTTTGGTACTAACACCATGAATAAAAAAGACAAGCATACGATTGTAAACTTACAATTAGAGGATGTTTGAAAAGTCGGTCGGGCAGTAAAAAAGCTCTCTAGGTGTAAGCTGCAAATATATAGTACACAGCACCGTTGAGAGCCACATGAGTAAAGCTTATCCCGGCAACCTCACCTTCGTCCAATTTGAACTGCTCAGCGACTTGATTCCCAAGCCTAAAAGAAGGTCGCCGTCCCCGTGAAGTCGAGATGTGGTCCGTCCTCAATGCCATCTTCTATATTCTCTGATCGGGCTGCCGATGGCGTGCGCTGCCGTTCTTATTTTCCCAGATGGCAAACCGTGTACACCCTGAGAATCCATCAGAGAGCAATACTGCTCGGTTAAAGGGAAAAGGGTAAGGGGGAAAGGTGTAGAAAGCAGGATATACAAGGATTTTTACCCTTTACCCTTTTCCCCAAAACCTCCAAGTATTGCATCAGAGAGAGATTTCTTAGAAGTAGCTTAGTCTAGTACCCAAGCATTTAGTTGTCCGAAGAGCATTTGTCAGAGCGTGATTGTAAGGGTGTGCGTGAATGTGTAAAAGTGGAGATCGCATAGTTGAATGCTCCTGCCCCATCACCAGATACATTATTTGTCTCGTAGCAAACGCAGCCTAATGCATCACTCTCTCATAATGACCCACTATAATATGGTAAAATCTTATACTACTTGTTTTTTAAAGTCAAGTATTGTATAAATTTTGTAAAAATTGTCAAGAGTTTTAGGATGGGCGATCGCATGTATAGCGCAGATCGCCTTTATGACTCTTGTCTTTTTCATCGGCTATCTACTTAGCTTTTCTTGGCGTCTTGGCGGTTCGTTAAAAAAAGTCATATTCACAACCAGAGATAAGTAGGATTGCTAGATTACGAAAACTTTTCTAGTAAAAATCGCACAAACACGTGCCGACACTCGGCATTATCTCAGTGTGGCAATTTGTCAGGCAAAAATTGCTGAAATTGATAAACTTTAATTTTTAGTAGTAAAAAAATAGGATATAGCTGTGGCTGATACCGTAAATCCTCTATTATATGGGCATTCTAGCTTGTTCAGGTAACCGAAGTCCGGAAAAGTTATCTTGGATCTGAATTAGGAAATTATATGAAAAGCGACATGGCAGTAAAACAATTGCACCGCTATAAAGAGTACGGGGAATCTATACTCCAAAGTCTTGAGTTGGTATCACAAAACCCACCTCCCAAGGAAAATTGGGTTCCCAATAGCATCCATGAAAGCATCCAGCGTCTTCAGCAGTCAGCCCAGAGAACGGTGCAGCTTGCATCCTCCCCAGTCAAAATCGGCATCATGGGGGAATTCAGTAGCGGAAAAACCTTGCTTCTAGGCAGTCTCATTGGCTACGCCGATGCCTTACCAGTCAGTGAAACCCCCACTACAGGTAACGTTACAGCCATCCACCTCGTTCAACAAAAAGATTTTCAAACCACAAAAGTTGGTAATTTTAAAGTTGAGTATCTTTCTCACCAAGGGGTGAAAGAGTGCCTGCGCTTTATGCTTGAGTCAGCCCAAAAACGGGCAAGAGCCGCAGAAGTGTCAGAAGCAGAACTTGCTACCTTGAGCAGTTTACATCCTACAAGTGTCGTTGACACTAACGATATCCTCAAATGGTGTGAGCAAGTATGGAATCAGACCCAAAGCTTGGAACTACGCTCTCTGCTCCGGGAACTAGTAGTGTTTGTTCGTACTTACAGTGTGTATGGAAAAGATATCTGTAGCCGAAGCTACCAAATTGACAATACCACTGCTTACAAAGGGCTGAGACTTGCCGACCCGCCCATGAATATCTTAGAACTCAGCTTCTCAGGTCTACCTCCGGCTCCCAACCCTTGGGAAACCTTCACGCAGCCATCAGCTAAAGACTTGCAGAATAGCTTCTCATTAATTCGCCGTATAGATCTCACAATCAAGATATCAAAGGAAATCTGGGATTTATCTTCTTTACAAGGGACAAATGAATTCGTTCTCCTAGACTTTCCAGGATTAGGATCTGCTGATTCTGGCGTCAGGGATGCGTTTTTGTCTTTGCGGGAACTAGCAGATGTACAAACTATCCTACTGCTGCTTAACGGTAGATATCCAGGCGGCGTAACTGCTGCTAAAATCCGCAGCATGCTCGAACGAGATAAGGGACAAGACCTCAAAGACCGCATTATAGTAGGCGTGGGGCGCTTCAATCAACTTCCTCTCTCCTGGAGTGATGAACGTGCTATTGACCAACTTTTGGAAGAACCCCTGTCCGAAGAAGAATTACTTGAGCGCCTAAGTATTCTCAAACTGACGATCGCCAGCGCCAGCAATTTGACCACAGAAAAAAAGAATATTGTCCTGCTGTCGCAACTCTATGGGCTAACTAAACTCGCAGAACTTTCCTCGCTGGTGCAAGTTTGCTCACCAGAGTTTTTGCCAGAACTGCACAAACCAAACAAACCAGAATCGGATCAGCAGCAGAAATGGCAGAAATTAAGTGAAATGTTGCCCACCTCTAGTACACTGCATAAGCAACTGAGTGACTATGCCGAGGATGGAGGGATTGGCAGGCTACGCTCATTACTCAAAGAGCATGTAGCTGTTCATGGCATGAAACAACTTTTAGAAGACACTCAAAGGGCTGCGGAGATTGTACGTAAAGAGCAGAACCAACTAAAAAATTTGCTACAAGAAATCCCAGCATATATACCGTTTGTGGAAAGTCCAGCTTTTCTCACCTTACGGGAAGCGATCGAGAACCTAGTCACTACCTACAGGCAATTTGAAGAAGATTTAGAAAAACAGCCGATATTGAAGAACCGCAATGGTGTAGCAGTCAGCGATGTGGTTAAGGATGAACTAACTAATAAAATATTTTTCGATTGGAGCGAGTGGACTTTGCTCTTTGACAGAACCAAAAATGGCACGATCTCCTTGACAAAAGGTGAAAGCTTTTTTGAGGAAGATGAGGTTGACGACTTCATTCCCACTAAAAGTGACGATTTTTATCCGGCATTTGTACAAACCATTAACGAATTGCAAGGTTTCGCTCACGATCGCACTATAGAAGCAGTCAAAGACTTGTTTAGCAAATTGTCTAGTGATGTGGAAATAGAACGCGACAAACTGAATACAATTTTGCTACCAGATAAAGAACAGAATATCGAGAAAAAATTTGGCAAAAATCAAGTCCGCCTATTCAGAAACCTTTCACGAGGCGTAGATCCTGCTAATAAATGGCAAAAGCTGATCATCCAACATAGCGGATTGGCACTTAGTGCTGCTCCTATCAATGCTGACGCCTTATTTCCCTTAGCACGTAAAGACAACAAACACTCCAACGGTCAAATCTTTGACTGGAGTCCGGATAAAAAGTTTCCTGTTCCCCCAAGACCATTTAATCACCAGATTGCAGTTTTACGGCTGCGAGACGAAATCACCACTACCGCAGGATTGCACCTCATCCAGTACGTGAGTCAGTTAACCAAACAAGTGAAATCTTCTTTTACCCAAGCTCTCAAGGAGATAGTAGACAATCTGCAAGAACTTTTAAAATCGAAGCACGAACCCTTACTGAGGTACATCGCCTCCGCAGAAGAACGCACCTCAACCTCCACTCCACCCTGGTTAGACAACCTTTCCCAAATCCCAACTATTTCTTATCCAGAGTAGTTAATTGTTAGTTGTTAGTGGTTAGTAGTTACTGGCTAATGGTAACAATTGACACTTAGCAATTAGCAATTAGCAACTAACCACTAACAATTTAAAATCGGTATGCCCGTCAAAATAGAGCTTTTAAATCGTTATCAACTGCGTATTAAAGACAATAACCTGTTGCTTTTACCAGGAATAGAAATAAAACCTAGTGCAAGTTACAATTTACCCCATATTTCCCGAATTGATATTTCTGTCAGTGGCACACCAGAAGACCTAGCAGTACAGATACAATCCGTATATAAAAGTGTCAACTTTTATAGCACAAATAAACTACTCAGACTCTCTACCCCGCAGCGATTAAAGCAAACCGATTGTTGGTGGGATAAACCATTACCAGCAGGCGTCAATTGCAATTTGCTAGTTACCGTAGAGTATTTCGACTCTGACAATGGGAGTGGTGACCCAAACCTATCTGCAACCAAAGCCTCTACATCTGAGTGCAATATATGGACTTTCGGAGATATATTATTCACACCAATGTTTTTCACAGAGCCATCTAAACCAGAACCAAGTCTTGAAAGCAACAAGCCTGAAATTACCTATCCAGGCTGGTTCGCTATTGATTTTGGCACGTCTAACTCCACAGTTACACTCTACGATCCCAAAGTCATTGTGACTCCAGATAGTTTGCCCAGTGAGCAAGAGGTGCGGTTGCGCGATCGCTTGGCGGTGTGGCTAAATCAATGTTCTGTGGATGAATTACCTGGTATCACTCGTGATGCTTGGGATGCAGAGTGGCAAAAGTTTCTTAATGAACTGAGTAAAATTTCCATCCCAGTTTCAATGCCTGTTTCAATCCCTGATCGCGATTCCTACAAATCAACTTTTGCCACCCTAGATAGAATACCACAAAATCTGGGAGAACAACTATTTCGTGGCGTTAACAGTATCGACTTGTTGGACACTCTCCGGCAGATAGAAATTTGTCTAAGCAAACGCCTACCTTGGTTTCGTCGCGCCGCCAGCAAACGGTTGAACCAGATATACCACGAAGTCTTCCGTGTACCACCTCTAGAGTGGCAAAGTTTGATACCAATAGAACTCGATAAAGACCGTCGTCTAAATGAAATTCCCAGTGAGTTAGAAGTCGTCAGTCTAGAACCTTCTTTACCAGAGGACGATCCGGCAAAAGTTAAAGTCATCTTGGGAGAAAAAGCAAGGCAGCACAGACTAAACGCCATTGGAAATGGAGAGGAGATTGAAGGCAAATTCCTCCACTCACCCAAACGCTATTTTGGTCAAGAACGCTCTTTCCAAGTTACAGTCAATGGTAAAGAGGACACAATTCAGGTTAACAAGCTACTCCAAGCTGCCTATGCTGAACTGATAGAGTTGACCGAAGAGTACCGCCAACGTTACCCTGGTAAATGTTCTGAAGGCAAATTCTACCGGGCAGTGGTGACTTACCCAACAATTGCCTCACCATTTGTGCGCCGCGAGATTGAGAACCTGGTAAAAAAACTCGAGATCGAAGATGTGCAGATGGCTTATGATGAAGCGATATCAGTAGCCATCTTCTTCCTTTGGCGTGAATTTGGCGGCGATTTAAACGTGGGGATTGAATCTTTTAAAACTCGCTGTCGTTACAACGGGGATAAATGGTGGCAAAATGTGCTAGTTTTAGATATCGGTGGGGGAACCACTGATTTAGCGCTGATTCGCCTGACACTGCAAGAAATTAACCCATTTGAACCTGGTGAAGACCGAGGCGATGGCGGACGCTACTATAAACTTACCCCCAAACTGTTAGGTTCTTCTGGTCATTTGCAGTTAGGCGGCGAACTGATCACACTGCGGCTTTTCCAGATCCTGAAAGCGGCTATTGCCGACTGTCTGTTAACAGCAGTCACCGAAGAACGCTTAGCAAAAGATGTCTTGAAGGTGCAGCTAGAGGAATTGAGCGATCGCTTCCTCGATCACGGCAAATTCCACTCTGGCCGGCTATTGGCTTGTGTAGACAAGGAGATCCGAGAAGGCGAAGCTTACAAAGATGCTTTAAATGTGGCGGAAAAAGTGCTGCCCACCCGCTGGAAAAACTCACCATCTCGGGTACAAACCTTTTACACCCTTTGGGAACAGGCGGAAAATGCGAAAATTACACTCGGACAAAAGCGGCAAAAAGATGCAGACGTACCAACCTTCGTCCTCGACGGGCAGAAAATCGCTGAACTGCTGCTACAAAACGACATTCAATTGCCAAATGAGGTGATTGAGAGTTTGAGTGTGACGTTAACAGTACAGCAATTTGAAAGAGCGGTATCTCCTGTGATTCGAGAAGCTGTAGGTATCGCCAAAGGGCTGGTAGAGAATGCGTTATCGACTAAGTTTTTAACTCAGCAAGATTCCCAAAGCGATAAAGAGCAAGTAGATTGGTTGATTCTATCGGGAAAAACCTGCAATCTGGAATTAGTTGAGCGCGAACTATACCGGGTATTTAGCAAGTCTGACTATTTGGTGTGGAACGAAGAGCGAGTCACTTTTGAACCCGAATATACCAAGCTAGCAACCTCTGCTGGCGCCTGCTTTGCTGAGAAGCTCAAGCAACTGGGTTTCGCCCCTCAAGAGTCTAAGGAATTGCTGCGTAGAGGAGCGAACCAACTATATATAGATGTCAAAAACCTGTTTTATTTTCTGCCATGCTCTTTTAAGAGGGAGGTGATTGGGGGAAGTTTAGATCCGATTTTTCAAGGAGGTCAAGAACTGTATCAACTCAAAGCTGATGATGCTATGGCGAAGTATCGCACTAGTTGGCAGGGAATGCAATTGACCAATAACATCATCCGTCAAGACTTTGAGAATATAAAACCTCAACTTTGGGGCAGCTATAACGGCGACGCCCTGATGAAAAAACTGGAAATGAATGAGGATGATTTTAAAAATCAAATCAAAGTCCAGTTTGAGATTAATCAAAAGCTCGATATCGACCTGCTGCTTTGTCGGGGTAATCCCTACTACTTAATTCCTGTGAATATTCCCTGCCTTGATGCGGCAAAAGCAATCTTGACGTCAGCAGTGATTTCTGAGGACAGTCAGGTCGTATGTGATATTGCTGTAAATGTCGCAGAATCGGCAAATGCTTTGAAAACAGATGCTCATACTGTGGTATTTGCCGCCGAGAAAAACTATAGCAAGGATTTGAGAGTTTTTCGATATGAGGATGGTACTGTGCAGCCTCAAGGAATTGGTTTAATTGCTGAATTACCTCCTTTTCCTACAAGTGGCAAGCACACTTTCTACTTCCAATTTCATAACCCAAAATCTAATAAGTGGGAACTGATTGGCGAATTGCCTCAACCAGAAGTTAAAACTGAGTATCCTTGCCGATATTACGTCTCTCTTAACAATCAAGGTATCCTGCGGGTACATGCGTTTGAGGTGTCTTACTGGACATCAACAAATCCAGAATGTCTCAAGCGAGAGGGATGCGTTTTTCGGGACACTCTCCAACCGCAACCTAACGATGTTAAGGCAGAACGTGACCCGTTTTCTGGAGAACACTGAGCAAATAATTAATAGTTCGTAATTCGTAATTCGTAATTGAGTTGTTAATTACGAATTACGAATTGCGAATTACGAATTATAAGGAGGATTTATGCAGCCGCTTAGCAAGTTATTAGAGATTGACAAATCAAATTTAGCTTCGGTACTGCGGTTGGGTTTGTACGGATTGCGGACTCAATTACAGCAAGCTCTCAAAACAGCCACAATAGATCCTGGAAGCAGTGCTTGCCAGGAATTGCTGAGAGAATTGGACATAATTTTGGAACCGACACCTAAACTGAATCTCAGTCAGGAGATCTTGTCTGTAGAGGATAATTCCTCATGGGAGGATGTGTTAGAGCCAGTAACAGGCAGCGAACCAAAACTGAAACATATTTGTGAAGCTTTGCTTGCTGACCGGGAATTGTTAAACTATATCGGTCAGTATCAATTTTACAGCACGAATGATGCCGATTTGTGGAACGAGATGCAACGTCTGCTGCTGCGCGTTCCGGATAAGGTAGCTCATGCTTGGCGATCGCGTATTTTGGCTACTGTGAGTCAGGTGGGCGCAAGGGAGAACAATCGCTCACTCTCATCACTACCCTTCATCCGCTATGAATCTCTTTACCTTGGTCTAACAGGAAAGGTCAGGGCTACTGGGTTATGCTTGTCAGACCAAGTTGATTTTGATCCGCGATTGATGGTGGAAACACGAGGAGGGGAACTTGATTTCCTTGCTGGAGTTGTTTCTACTTATCTCAAGTTTATTGAGTTAGACTCGTCTTTGCACCATGTTCTCAAGAGTGTGGATCGATTCGGTGTCAGGGCTTTGAATTTAGAGTCAGAAAAGTCTAAGTACATCACAGCACTGATAGACCGTTTCCGGCGCGTACAAGCAACTGCTGATGCAGATCCAGTAACAGCTTTGCGTGCCAGACTAGATTTAGATGAGGCAATCCATTCTTTGGTGTATTTGCCTACGTGCGATCGCTACTCTTGGTGGGGTAAGCTGCAACTTGAAGCACGACGCACCCTTGAGCCTGCGGTAGAAAAAGCGCGTCATGCTGGTGATCAAGTGCAAATCCGCCCGTTATGGGGAACCTATGCCGATGTCTTTAGTTGGTCAAAAGATGATCTGCAACTGGAGATTGGTGGAGTGCGTTCTGAAGTGTCTGCGTGTCTCCGAGTTTATGCCAAGATTAATGATGAGGTGCTTCCAGGACGTGTACTTTTCCGTTCGGCGTGATTAATAAAATAAGTGTTACGCAATTGCGGAATTATCTCTAAGTTGTCCAAGTATCGAGCCTCACTATCTGCAATTATTAGGACTTACGCACTATACGCTCTTGAGCATCATGTGTACAACGGAATTCGGTCGCCTCATCTCGTATAATTGACCACGTGGTAAGGGCGCGGTTTCCGCGCCCCTACGGTTTTATGGTCTACCTAAATGAATATAGGACTTACGCATTGACAGAAATATTTAAGTATGAGTCTGGATGAGTCCGGCAAGAGGTAGACCACAATTTGACCGTAGGGGCGCGGAAACCGCGCCCTGACAATGTGGCACGGGTTCTGTTTCAGCGCGATGCCCAAATAGTGCAGAGCTTTCTTTGGGGCATCGCTCGTCCGTCTGAAACGACCAAATTCCATCAATACATATGATGCTTAATTTGTCTAGTGCTTAAGTCCTAATTATTTTAAAAAACTTAACGAGATAGTGACAAAAAGCCTCAATAGTGTCTGAGGCTTTTTGTTTGGGTTTTCCACTTATGCGACAATTTCCCTACAATGCGAGTTCCCATGTCTATTATTGGGACGGACATTCCTTATGTAGCCATGTGGGCTATGCTTTTGTCTGTCCGATGCCATAACCAACACGCTCAGTATAAGATTAGTAGCATTGCTTGTCCTGGTTTAGGTACGGGAATCGGTAGAGTACCATATAGTGAGGCAGCAAGACAAATGGCATTAGCCTATGACCATTTTCTTTACCCACCCAAGCATCTCAACTGCTTTGTTGCAGCTTCAAGGCAACTTTTGATATGGGAGGGAAGGAGTTAACCACAAAATTCAATTGACAATGGTGGTTATAACTCTTTCATAACGAGGCTTTCAGCTTTTGCATTACGGACACTTGTATACAATTAGACCGTTTTAGCACAGTAGAGCCGACTACGGTTAATTTGTCTCCTCATTAAAGACAGACTTGTGGTGAGGGCGATCGCATACCTACAGACTAGCCGATCCTTGCATTTTTGAGTTAGTGTACAAATATAGGACTTACGCATTGACAGAAATAGTCAAGTATGCAGTGGTTTCGGTAAGGCTGCGGAGCGCAATATTAATTTGCGTAAACCACAAAACCGTAGGGGCGCGGAAACCGCGCCCTTACCATGTGGTCAATTCTACTTTCTGAAACGAGGGAATTACGTTATACACATGATGCTTAATTTGTATAGTGCGTAAGTCCTAAAATAGTTGCTTGGGTATTACCGTTGGAAACTGTTATGTGTGTTTTTTGACAAAATAGTTACGAAAAAGACCTGAAACAATGAATATTAAGTTATGAACAATAAGGTAACAGTTGTATTTGATTGGAGTGTTTTACGTCCGGATGCGCCCTTGGATTTAACGCCGAACACGCGCTATGTAATTGTGATTCAAGAGTTGATTTCAGCACCTGTAGAAGGTGATGCTTGGGATGTGCTGGAGGCGATGACGGGAACGATAGAAGCACCGCCCGACTGGTCTAGCGAACATGACCATTATTTGTACGGTACGCCTAAGAGGGAGACGGAAGGCAGAGAATGAGCGATGAACGCTTATTTCTAGATACGGTGTTTATTCAGGCTTTGTTAAATAAACGCGACCAGTATCACCCTCAGGCTAAAGAATTTTTGCCAAGAGTACGAGATGCTGCTGCGGTTTGGGTGACGGAAACGGTATTGGTAGAAGTGGGTAATGCCTTGGGTGCTGTCAATCGCTTGGGGACGGTGCAATTTATACAACAGTGTTACAGTACGGCTAACTTGCGGGTGGTAGCGGTAGATACGCCACTGCTCACTCGTGCGTTACAACTGTACAGCCAACGTCCTGACAAAACTTGGGGTTTGACAGACTGCATTTCATTTGTGGTGATGTGGGAGCAAGGTTTGACCGATGCAGTAAGTGCCGATGTGCATTTATGTCCAAGCGGGATTTCGCGCATTGTTGCGGGAGTAATTGACTGCGAACGGCTAAAAATCAATCACAAGCAAAGCTCAATTTAACATAGTCGTTATCAATAACCGAACAAAGTATTCCTTAATCCCCTAGCGAAGTGCCATAGGTCTGGAGTAATGTATCCCTATTCGATTAGCATAAACATTAGACCACTGCCGAGTGCTTGCGTCTTGGAGATCTTGTAAAAGGAGGTTGCCTATAGCGTCTTGCTTAGCTAGCTCTCGTGCGATGCTAGGGCGAGTAGCTTGGATTTCTTCGAGGGTCTTAAACGCCAAGACCTTGTAGGTATAGCCGTTTACGCGAATAATTTCGTCTACCTTAAAAGTAGTTGCTTGGGTATTACCGTTAGAGACTGTCATGTGTGTTTTTTGATGCTTACTCCTTCAATCTAGAACCCCCTTGGTAGTAGGTCACGGAGTCTGTACCAGTTTAATTTGTGGTCGTCAGCCTCTCAACACTGAAAGCTTGAGTGTAGAATTTGCCTTCACCATTTTGATATTGCGCCTATCTAGTTGGTAACTGTACAGCCCATATTCTGCACTTCAAATAGTAGTATAAAAAAACTACATATAAGCGAAACAAAAAATTATAACGTTGACACTTGTAAAAACTTCAAAAAAAGAAATTAAGTATGATCAGTATCCAGCTTTATCTATTTATTAAAAAGCTGGTTATGTAGGAATATTTTATGTCAATTTGATTCCAGTCCAGAACGCAACAAGAGAGCTAATAAATTAGCTAGCAGATATTTTCTGATAATAAATAATATTTTCGACAAGAATCAGGGAGAAATTGTAAGATGCGACAACGTGATTCATTTAAGTTAATAATTTGCTGAATTCCTTGTATAATCACAACATGAATTCCTTGAAAACACTGAAAAATCTCAGCAAAGAGTTGGACGTTCGGTTAATTTATTCAATTGGTTTTTAATGGCGGCTTTTTCTTGTTTTAACGTCATTCGTAATTGTCTCTGTCCTATAGTATAAACTAAGAGATACAATCCCATTAACATCATCATCGTCTCCACTCTTTCTGGGTTTTTTACAAAAAGACTATCTGCAAAAAACAAGGGATCTTTTAGGAACCTAAACCTTCGTTCACAGGATTGCTGTTGTTTATATATCCTGAGGATTTCTGAGGCATCTAACTTTCCGATGTCCAAAATATTGGTTGCTAAAATAAATCGCCCAGAAGCGTTTTTATTTTATGCAATTAATTCTTGATTTTCTTTCAAATGACCACAAATTTTATAAATGTCTTTCTGATCTTTAGTTTGATGCTTAGTAATTTCTATTTCAGCGATTTGATGATATTTTAGTTGGGACTCAAGTTCTTTCATTATAGATTTATGCGTTTCCTACTGTACCAAAATGATTACCAACCAAAAAGGCTATGTACATGAGATTACAAGATAGGCGATGCGGAAGCCGCCACTTCGTGAACG
Source organism: uncultured Stigonema sp. (assembly GCA_964657905.1). Lineage (GTDB taxonomy): Bacteria > Cyanobacteriota > Cyanobacteriia > Cyanobacteriales > Nostocaceae > Stigonema. The sequence continues at coordinate 7,788 of CAZZXJ010000026.1, read as the reverse complement.
CATTAGAAGGCGTGAGAAATGTGGGTTAGGAATCATTCCGATTACCGCTTTCCAGTCATGGTACAGTCAGGCGTTGTTCGCGTGCAGAATCTTTTAAGTATTTATACTTAACTATTGCGGCGAGTATTTATCGCTTTTTGTAATACTTGCCGTACTACATTATGACGTGCGGAATGTGGGGTATACCTTTGCTTACCTTTTACTTGCAGACTCATCCGGGAATAACTGTGGAAAGCAAGCACTCAAAATTTGCTGATCGCGCTCTTCTCGCATTTGATAGATAATTTCTTCTATTGGTGGGTCAAATGGTTTTCCGTCACGAGCAGCGTTAATCTCAGATCGTAACTTACGAATCCGTAAGAGCGTGTCTCCCCCATCTGATTCCTGCAATTTTTCGTTTAAAAGCGCTCGTTCCTCTTTGGGGAGGGACTGGATAATTTGCACGCTAAGAATCTACCAGTTGTGTGTTCATAACTTTACGGCAGAGTAACTATATTATTCATATCCTAATCAAATACAGACTTGTGGTGAGGGCGATCGCATACCTACAATCTAGCCGATCCTGACATTTTTGAGTTAGTGTACAAATTATATTTATAATAGAATAAATTTCTGTAGAGCTTTGCCACAAGGAGATTTAGGAGAAAGTAGCTGTCCTTGAGAGCAAGTGCGCATGAATAAAACCTGTATGCTACCCCTGATCCTGATTGCTCAGATCAATATTCCCCCTCACAATCTGCCCAGTGTACTAGAGGTCACACCAAAGGCTGGTCAAAGGTTTGGTAACCTCCTGCTTCTTCGGCAAATCCAGCAACAGCAGGAAAAACTGAATGCAGCCCAAAAGCACTATGAATTGAACATACAGGATCTACAAACTCTCCCCTCCTCACGAATTGATTGCTTTCCTATATCAACATTCGTACCGGGTATTGATCCCGATCCCATTTCATGCTCCAGGCCTTGAACGTTTAAGATTTGTTTGTTGTTAAGTTGATCTGCTGACAAAGTCTACGCAAAAACACGTAGAAACCCAAATGCTCTTGCCCAAACATCAGTAATAGCACGAGGGCATCGTATTGTTCCAGGCTTTAAACTGTTGAGCGTAAATATTTTCATGCGTGTATTTACAGTTGTGTTAGCGTGACGTCCTCAACGTCACGTTTTTTATATGTAAGAAGCTGTGGAGTCACGCCCCCACACCCCCTAAGAAAGCAAGCCTTCATAGGTACTATGACCAATCAATGCTGTAGGTTGATCGATATAGACTTCATCGGTTGTTATGGAATTGGAACACCGATAATTTTAATTTCTGATTATGTCATCATCGGTGGAGTATGTATGGCAATAGGTAGCGACTACACTTCACCTCGCTACACCTCTCCATCCCTATGCAGCTACTGTGGCACTCCCAAAGATCCCATGATGCTGGATTGTCCAGAATGCGCTCTTGCCTACTAATCGCGATCAGGTGATGTTTAGGTTTTGTACATCGCATAGATATTGGACAGCCTCATTCACTTCAAGCAATGGAAAATCGCGCAGCTGCAAAGCTGTACTTACATAGGAACCGTCAGCGAAATACCGTTATCTGCGGGTTTCAACTGGAGTATAAAGGGAACTGCTTTCAGTACCCACTCAGAAACGGGTGTGTAAGCAGCAGCTTCTTCTCCAAAGCAAATTTCCAGCATATCAGTATGAATAATCCCAGGATTGAGGGGAATAGCAGCCATACCAGCAGGCAGTTCTTGCGCTAAAGAACGAGTTAGCCCTTCAATTGCCCACTTGGAAGCACAGTAGGGCGCAACCATAGGGGAAGTAGAGCGTCCCCAACCGGAACTAAAATTAACAATGATACCACTTTTCCTCTCTACCATTGCCGGGACAAAGTGGCGAATTATATGAACAACTCCTTTGATGTTGACATCAATAATCCGTGAAAATTCCTCAGCCGGAACCTGCCACAGAGGCGCTAAGTGATTGACACTTGCTGCATTATTAATCAGCAAATCTGGTGGTTCGTATTGCTTGAGTAAGGTCTGTGCCCAAGCTTTGACCTGTTGCTCATCCGCTACATCTATAGTGGCAAAATCATGGGGCGAACCAAACTTTTGGCGTAATTTCTCCACAACTTTTTCTGAACGAGCGCAACCGACAACGGTATGTCCCTGATGAATAAACTGCTCAGTCATTGCATAACCGAGACCCCGACTCACACCAGTAATGAGAATTAGCTTTGTCATATTTATGCTTAGTATTAACCGCATGAGCGCTTTAAATCATCAGGAGTCAGAATTTCTTGAACTCCTGGCTCCTGACTTCTGACTTATGACTCCCTAAGCAAGAGTGTATTGCAGACAATTGAGAACCGCTATAATATCAGCCCTCATAGTTACCACCAGTAACTTTGCCTCTGAAAACAATGTACTGGTAGAGGTTGTAGAACAGCATGATAGGTATGAGGAAGCCAATAAAAATAATCATGATCACCAGAGAACTGGGATCGGCGGCGGCTTCATAGATGGTGATCTGTGTGGGAATGATGTAAGGGAAAACAATCAACCCCAGTCCAATGAATGTGAGTAGGAAAAGCAGAATCGTCCAAACGAAAGGCGCTCTTTCTTCTTGACGATTGAGGCTTGTGAGGAGTTGCCAGATCAGCAGCACTCCCAGCAAGGGAATTACGGCAAAGATATAAACTAGCGGTTGCTCAAACAAGCGCGACCGAGTAGTTGCGTAAAATATCGGTGTCGAAATCGTGATGAAAACAGCGCCAATCAGCGTTGTCCAAGCAGCAAGTTTGGCAGTTTTATAGTGAGTTGTCTGCAATTCCCCTGTCGTTTTCCACACGAGATAGGTGGAGCCAATGAGGACATATCCTTGGATCAACGTCAAAGCCACTAGCACTGACTGCCAACTTAACCAGTCCCAAGTTGTGCCGATAAAGTGACCCGACTTATCAACTGCAATACCTTTAAGCACAGCACCAAGAGCAAAACCTTGACCAAGTGCTGCTACGAAACTTCCAGCACCAAAGGCGTAATTCCACAATAATTTTCGTCTTGCTAGCGATCGAAACTCAAACGCTACACCACGAAAGATAAACCCAAATACCATTGTAAGAATTGGGATGTACAAGGCGCTGAGGATTGTGCCATAAGCTAGGGGAAATGCTCCAAACAGACCCCCTGCCATAAGAACCAGCCAGGTTTCATTGGCGTCCCAAATATTGCTCAAGCTGGTCATCAAAATACCCCGGCGTTCATCGTCTGAAGAGGTTAGAGACAAGATGCCCACTCCTAAGTCAAATCCATCTAGCATCACATAGAGGAAAAGGAATAGGCCTAAAATCACAAACCATACTTGGGGCAGGAAATATTCTAGTGTCTCCATATAAATAGTTAGTTGTTAGTTGTTAGTGGATAGTTGTTTGGAAAAAAGAGCAACTAACAACTAACAACCAACTTTATTGTTGTGCTTCTACAGGACGCTCATCAGGCACAAACTCCCCAGGAGTTGTGTCTACCGCAGGCTGATTGGGTTCAACACCTGGTATTGGCAGATCGAGATTTGGACCATTGCGGATAATGCGGCTGCCAAAGTACAAGACTGTAATAAACAAAAAGGTGTAGACTGTTGCAAAGCTAGTGAGTGAGACTAAGACATTGCTAGCGGGTATATGAGACGCAGCATCCACAGTACGGATCTGACCGTAAAGTGTCCACGGCTGGCGTCCGACACAACGCACAATCCAGCCTGACTCTACAGCAATGTATCCCAAGGGAGCTGCAAAAACCCAACCAAGCATCAGCCAACGCTGCTGGCTAATGTTTTCCGCCCTTAGTTTACCGCGTAACCACTGTAGCGTAGTCAATAGCATCAATCCTGCGAAGAAGAAACCGATCGCAATCATGGTGCGAAAAGCATAATAGATCAAACCCACCAAATGAGGACGATCCTCTGGTTTCCACTCCTTCAATCCCCTAACAGGTTCAGGTAGTTTTTGTTTAAATTCTAAAATGTATCCAAGTGCACCGGGAATCTTGATTTCCCAATCATTTTTCTGCGCAGTTTCGTTGGGTAGAGCCACGAGACTCCAATCAGCTGGTTGTCCAGCAGGTGTCGTCTCCCAGTGCGCTTCCATTGCTGCCAGTTTTGCGGGTTGATAGTGAAATACTTGTTCACCGCTCAAATGCCCGATGTATATTTGTAACGGAGCGACTGCGATCGCCGCCGCTAAGACAATCTTCAAAGACTGAGAAAAGAAAGCTTGATGACGCTCCTTAAGAATGTACCAAGCACTGATCCCACCAATCACAAATAGTGATGTCTCCAAGGTCGCAAAGAACATGTGGAGAACGCTGTTAACCATGAATGGGTTGAGAACTGCCTGAAAGTAATCGTGGACAATAAATTTCCCATTGACCATTTCCCCACCTGCTGGGGTTTGCATCCAGGAGTTTGCCGTTAAAATCCAGAGAGTTGATAGGTTTGCGCCAACGGCAACCAAGATGGTAGAGAGATAGTGAATAGCCGGATTAACACGCTCCCAACCGAATAACATAATGCCTAAAAAGGCGGCTTCTAGCATGAACGCCCAAGACGCTTCAAACCCAATGACGCTGCCAAAAAAGTTACCTGCCGCCTCAGAGAACGGTGCCCAATTGGTGCCAAACTGAAATTCCATTGGGATACCCGTCGCTACACCAATGCCAAAATTCAGGACATAGAACTTTGACCAAAAGCGAGCATGGAGGTAGTAGTCAGGATTATGAGTCTTGAGCCACAGTCCTTCAACAATAACTAGATAAATCCCCATACCTGTAGTGAGGACAGGCCAGAGAATATGGAATATTGCAGTCAGTGCAAACTGCATACGTGATAACACAACGGAATCAGACAAAAATTCCACAGTTATCCCCCTATAATTTAGCCAACCTCCACGGATTGACTTTCTTGTATAGTATGACGCAATAATCCTTTACAATAAGTTTTTGATAAAGCTTCATACACTGACAACTCCAGATTGAGTGTATAGCTTTAACTAAGTAGGTGTATATAATTATAACTTTCAGTTAATCCTAAGTTAACAGTCGTCATTCTAGAAAGCCGCCGAGGGGTGTCACCCTCCAGACAGCTACTACGCTGCTTCAGGTAAACTCAAGTGTAATTTGGCTCTTGGTTATTGCTCTGGAGATGACATAATGCTTCTTCTCGATGCTCCCAATGTTCAAGTAATTGCTGGCGAAAATGCGGTTGCTGTTTCTCAATTGCCTAAGCTGTGGCAAGACGTTGCAGCAGGAGTTTCAGGCTTTGGACTTCCAGATCCTCAGAGTTATGTTGAGATGGCGCAGTTGTTTCAGTACAAATTGGAGCATGGTGATATTGATCTGTTCAACGAACGCCCGGAACTTGCTCACTTAGTGCCATCATTCACCGAGTTGTTCGGACAGTTGGCGCGGGAAACGCTCTTATTTTATGGGCAGGACTTTAAGGTTGAAAGCTATCCCAATTTTGCAGAAGTTCTTCGTGAAGTGGAGTCAAAGGGGTTAAAGTATGCTAATGAAGTGAAGGTAGCTCGCATCGGCATGGAACTGTTTCATGAGTTCGGTTATGAACTTCCCGCGAGCTTCTACCAAGTGCATCTTGCCCCCATTTACCGGGATCATGTGTTTGAAGAACGAGCTTTACGGTTTGATCCTCGTGATGTAGAACATAAGCGCTCTTGGGATGCATCACTTCATGCTTGCAAGGTGTTTGCTGTGCAAATGAAGGTGCAAAGTATTGCTTCCAAATACGGTTTTACCTATCAGCACGGTTGCGGTTGCGAAAACCATTTATCTTCTATTGATCAGTATCGGGGAGCTTTTGACTATGAATTGCATGCCCAAAAGCGTCAACGGTGGATTCGCAGTTTCATCTGGACAGCATGGTACGAGTATGCGTTCTTCCCCATCGTACCGAATACGAGTTATTTAGTGTAAGGGGGAATGGTGAGGTAAAGAATAAAAAATTAAAA
>CAZZXJ010000026.1:0-1762 GCA_964657905.1 uncultured Stigonema sp. | reverse complement strand
TTTTAATTTTGCATTTTTAATTTTTAATTTATTTCCCCACTCCCTATTTTGCAGCTTCCAGCACTAAATCTTGAAACATGGGTGTGCTGAGGTAACGTTCGCCATAGGAAGGTTGGATGACCACGATTAAACGCCCCGCATTTTCTGGGCGTTTAGCTACTTCGATCGCGGCATACAAAACTGCACCAGACGATATACCCGACAACAAACCTTCTTCCCTCGCTAGCCGTCGCCCATATGCCATCGCCTGTTCGTCGCTGACAGTAATCACTTCATCAATCAAATCTTTGCGGAGAATCTCTGGGACAAATCCGGCACCAATACCTTGGATTTTATGCGATCCTGGTTGACCTCCTGAAATGACAGCACTATTACTCGGTTCAACAGCGATCGCCTGAAAACTTGGCTTGCGCCCTTTAATGACTTCAGCAACTCCAGTAATCGTCCCACCAGTACCTACACCCGCAATCACGATATCTACTTCCCCATCCGTATCTGCCCAGATTTCTTCGGCGGTAGTTTCTCTATGAATTTTCGGATTAGCTGGATTACGGAATTGTTGCAACATAAAAGCATTGTCTGTGTCAGCCACAATTTCTTCAGCTTTGCGAATTGCTCCTCGCATTCCCTCAACTCCTGGTGTCAGCGTCAAAGTTGCACCATAAGCTTTTAGCATGGCGCGTCGTTCTGAACTCATGCTTTCGGGCATTGTCAAAATTAAACGGTAACCACGAGCAGCCGCCACCATTGCTAACCCAATCCCCGTATTACCGGAAGTCGGCTCGACTAAAATGCTTTTTCCTGGTTCAATCAACCCCGCCGCTTCTGCCGCCTGCACCATACTTGCAGCAATGCGGTCTTTCACCGAAGCTGCTGGGTTCATTCCTTCCAATTTCATCACAATCCTCCCCACACATCCTTCAGCTTGGGGAATCTTGTTGAGCCGAACTAAAGGAGTTCGTCCAATCAGTTCTGTTACGTCATTAGCAATCCGCATTAATTTACTCCTAAAAAGGTACAATTAGTCGGGAAGTTTCTCTGTACAAGTAAGCTGTAGTGATTAAGTACGTAAATATAGATTTAAAAAAATATCAGGTTTACTTTCGTATTTTAAGACGATTTTTAATATTTTTCAAGTTGTAAATTAAATTTAAGATTTTGTAAGTGGTTAGTCGTTTAGTCGTTAGTTGTTGGTTGTTGGGACAACTAACCATTCCCAGTAAAGTACTATACTTTTTTGAGTACAAGATTTGTTTTGCAAGAACTAGCAAAAAAACTGTCTTCTACCAAAAGATATATTGGTTTTGTATTGAGTACACAAATGCCAGAACCCCACCTTGTAAATACAAGTACCATAGCCCAAAAATACTAGTACCCATACCCCAAAAAATTTTTGAAAAACTTAGCAAGTGGGAATTACAGGCTTTGAGTACAACCTTAATTAATTTAATAATCTTGATCCAGTTGAGACAAAACGTTCTGCGATCAGGCAGATGATATAAAACCTATAGGATTTACGCAGAGATTCCCCTCTACCCCCCTACATTCCCTGGCATCAGCCTAGGAACGAGGGGGGACTTCTTAAACCCTCATCACTGCAAACAGGATAAATAAACTTTCGAGGGTGGAGTACGTCAGTCCTAGGTAACGACTGAAGATCCACGGTCACATCAACAAAGTCGTAACAGGAAGCTTGCATCAACCGTCCTAGTACAGCGCGACAGAAATAACCAGACAGTTAGAAACAGGTGAAAACAAGCGT
>CAZZXJ010000025.1:10455-21936 GCA_964657905.1 uncultured Stigonema sp. | reverse complement strand
TGCCCTATGCCCTATGCCCTATTTCCTAATCCAAAATCCAAAATTGTTATGGTCAGTCTACTTGAAAATCCGCTGCGGATCGGTCTGCAACAGCAACGGATGCCCGAACCCCAGATCATAGTCATCTTTGGTGCTTCTGGGGATCTTACCCAGCGCAAACTAGTACCAGCGCTTTACAAATTGCGACGGGAACGGCGCATTCCACCAGAAACCACCGTTGTTGGTGTGGCGCGTCGAGACTGGAGCCATGACTACTTCCGCGAACAAATGCGGCAAGGTCTGGAGGAATTTCATGACGGTATCGGTCCGGAGGAACTTTGGCAAGATTTCTCCCAAGGATTATACTACTGCCCTGGGGATATGGACAACCCAGAGAGCTACCAGAAGCTGAACAACTTGTTGACCGAATTAGACGAAAAACGAGGAACAAGGGGAAACAGAATATTTTACCTCTCCGTTGCTCCGAAATTCTTTGCCGAGGGAATTAAGCAGCTGGGAACAGCGGGGATGCTGAAAGATCCGTACAAGGATCGGCTGGTCATTGAAAAACCCTTTGGTCGAGACTTGGCTTCTGCCCAAAGCCTGAACCGAGTGGTGCAGAAATATTGCCAAGAACACCAAGTCTACCGCATTGACCACTATTTAGGGAAAGAAACAGTTCAGAATCTTTTGGTGTTTCGCTTTGCCAATGCGATTTTTGAACCATTGTGGAACCGCCAGTTTGTTGACCACGTTCAGATTACTGTGGCAGAAACCGTGGGAGTAGAAGACCGGGCTGGGTACTATGAGAGTTCCGGTGCACTGCGGGATATGTTGCAAAATCACCTGATGCAACTTTTTTGCCTGACGGCGATCGAGCCACCCAACTCCCTGAGTGCCGACAGTATACGTACGGAAAAAGTAAAAGCACTCCAGTCTACACGTCTAGCTGATATTAACAATCTACAGCGTTCAGCAGTACGGGGTCAATATAGCGCTGGGTGGATGAAGGGGAAACCTGTAGCAGGGTATCATCAAGAACCAGGAGTAGCTCCCAACTCCACAACACCCACTTATGTCGCAGTGAAGTTTCTAGTTGATAACTGGCGCTGGCATGGTGTACCTTTCTACCTACGCACTGGTAAGCGGATGCCGAAAAAAGTCAGTGAGATTTCAATCCACTTCCGCGAAGTTCCTTCACGGATGTTTCAATCCGCTGCGCAACAGATGAGTGGTAATATTTTGGCCATGCGAATTCAGCCAAATGAAGGAATTTCCCTGCGTTTTGATGTCAAAATGCCTGGGGCAGAATTCCGCACTCGTTCCGTTGATATGGACTTTAGTTATGGTTCCTTTGGCATCGAAGCAACTTCCGATGCCTATGACCGCCTGCTGCTAGATTGTATGATGGGCGATCAGACATTGTTTACACGGGCGGACGAAGTGGAAGCCGCTTGGCAGGTCGTGACACCAGCTCTTTCTGTTTGGGATACGCCCATGGATCCGGCATCCATTCCCCGGTATGAAGCTGGCACTTGGGAACCAGCCGAAGCAGAATTGTTGATTAACCAAGATGGTCGCCGCTGGCGCAGACTATAGTGCTAATAGTTAATAGTTAATTGCTAATTGTAAGAAAGGGCAATTAACTATTAGCAATTAGCAATTAGCAAAACTCAAAACTACTATGACTCCCCAAGCTCCTACTATTTTTTCACTTCAGGCTCCGAAGGATATTTCTCTTACAGAAATTGAAGCGGAACTTGGTAAAATTTGGCAAAGTTATGGCATTGCAGGTGAAGATGGTGCGCTGCCTGCGGCAACGCGGGCAACAACATTCACTTTGGTAGTTTACGAACCCGAAGAAACCCAGCAGTTGTTGGCTGCTTTGGATTATTATCAGGGTCCGATAGATGGCATTCTCGGACCGCAAACACAAGTGGCACTGCGGAAAGTGCAAAAGAAACATAAACTGACAGAGACTGGAAAAGCGACACCTGAAACCCTCACCGTATTGCGGGAAGAACTCGCAATACGTCACGGCAGTGGGGTAACTACAGACAATGGTTCTGGTGGTGTATCCTCTAGTTCCGATGCAGCCAGCCCCACAATCGCTGATGAAATTGCCCTCCGCAACCCTTGCCGGATCATTACCTTGTCTCCAATAGCTGGAGATGACGAAGGCGTAAAAGCTCAAGTCTCCGCCTATTGCCCGATCCAAAAGCAATCGTCAAGTACACTCGTCTGCTGCGAATACATCACTCTGACTGGCACTGCCACCGCCTTAGAACGGGTGGGTGGTATGATTCCAGCATTGTTAATTGGCGGCTTGCCCAAGTTTATCTGGTGGAAGGCAACACCAGACGCCAATAATGCACTATTCAAGCGACTGGCGGCGGTGTGCAACAACGTTATTGTAGACTCCTGCAACTTTAACAAACCAGAAACTGATTTGCCCAGCCTACAAGAGTTGGTAGAGACTGGTATACCACTGGCTGACTTGAACTGGCGTCGGATCTCAGGATGGCAAGAGTTGACAGCTGAAGCCTACGATGCGCCCCAGCGTCGTGCTGCGCTTACGGAAGTAGACAGAGTAAACATTGATTACGAAAAAGGCAGCCCTGTACAAGCGCTGCTGTTTTTGAGTTGGCTGGCGAGTCGATTAAATTGGCATCCGGTTTCCTATCAACAAGAAAGCGGAGATTACGACATCACACGAATTCAATTTGTTGCACAAGACCAACGGCAAGTAGAAGCCGAGTTAGCAGGAGTCCCGGTTGGTGAAGTGGGTGAAGTTGCTGGCGACTTAGTTGCTCTGCGTTTGAACTCCACCAATCTGCAGGCAAACTGTGGTACACTGATATGTTCTGAAACAGGTGGTTGTATGCGGATGGAAACCCACGGTGGTGCCCAGTCCAGCGGTGTGTTTCAACAGGTAACTTCTCTTTCAGAGCAAAAAGCAGAAGTTTTGCTCTCACAGCAGGTACAACGCTGGGGTCGAGAAGCACTGTTTGAAGAAAGTCTGGCAGTGACAACTAAGATTCTCAAACTTGCTAATAGTTAATAGCTAATTGCTAAGGTTAATAACCTATTATCAATTAGCAATTAGCAATTAGCTATGCCTTTAGTCATTGCAGGAGAACGCAGTGGGGTGGGTAAGACAACTGTCACTCTTACCCTGCTGGCATCTTTGTGTCGCCGGGGTGTGCAGGTACAATCTTTCAAGGTTGGTCCAGACTACATTGACCCGATGTTTCATCAGCATGTTACTGGTCGTGCTTGTCGGAATTTAGACCCAGTATTGACTTGCGAATCTTATGTCCAGAAATGTTTTGCTCATCATAACCTAGGAGTGGATTGTGCCCTCGTTGAAGGCGTGATGGGACTGTTCGATGGTGTTTCGTCATTAGTCATTGGTCAAAAGTTATTTGCAAAAGACAAAGGACAAATAACTGACTTTGCTAGTACGGCTCACGTAGCGCGACTGCTTGATTTGCCTGTAGTATTAGTGATAGATTGCAGTCGGTTATCTGGTTCTGTAGCTGCGATCGCACATGGTTATTGCTCCCTTGACCCGAGAATGAAAATTGCTGGGGTGGTACTAAATCGAGTCGGAAGCGATCGCCACCTATCTCTGCTAAAAGATGCCCTAGAACCCCTACAACTACCGATTCTCGGTGTGCTGCGTCGTGAGGATAAGATCACGATTCCTGATCGCCATTTGGGTTTAGTACCCACAGCAGAACTTTCGCAAGTGGATGCTTTGATTGATCGACTTGCCCATTTGGGAGATACTTGCTTTGACTGGGAACATTTGTTACCGCTGTTAAAGTCCTCAGTCATCGATTTTGGAAAGGGCGGGGGAATGCCGCCCCTACCAACTCCCCACTTCTCTAAGGGCGGGAGAACCCCGCCCCTACGCCCCATACGAATTGCTGTTGCTCGCGATCGCGCTTTCAGTTTTTATTACCAAGACAATCTTGACTTGCTGCAACAGTTGGGTGCAGAACTAGTTTTCTGGAGTCCCTTGTCAGATGGACTACCAGAATCTGTGCAGGGAATGTATTTCGGGGGTGGTTTCCCAGAAGTCTTTGCCCAGCAACTAGCAGAAAACACCAACGCCCGTAATGCCGTCAAAAGAGCAATCCTAGCAGGAATACCCACTATAGCTGAGTGTGGCGGGTTAATGTATTTGTGTGAGCAGATTGTCGATTTTGAGGGGAAGTCTTGGTCCATGGTGGGAGTCTTGCCCACAACAGCAGTCATGGGTGGGCGTCTTACCTTGGGGTATCGTCGAGCGATCGCTCTCCAAGATAGTCTCCTAGTAAACGCAGGCACAACTGTTTATGGGCATGAGTTTCATCGCTCCCGTTTAATACCGCCCTTAGAATCGTCTTTGTATCAAACTTATCGCTACGATTCCGAGGAATCCACTGGATACGAGGGCTGGAGTTTGCCTCCGTCTCTACACGCTTCTTATATTCATCAGCACTGGGGAGATCGTGTTGAGATTCCGCTGCGATTTCTAGAACAAAGTTCAAGCTTATGGAATAACGATATTTTCTAAGCCCGCCTCTGCTGGAGGGTATTGCGGGTTCATTGCCTCAAGTGTATCCGCAATTGTACGGGCAACGACTAGATTCCGATACCACTTTTTGTTGGCAGGCACCACGTACCACGGGGCATAGTCCGTGGAGCAATTATTAATTGCGTCCTCAAAGGCTGCTTGGTAGTCATCCCAAAACTGGCGCTCTTTTATGTCGTTGCTAGAAAACTTCCAATGCTTATCTGGGTCTTTTAGCCGACTTTCCAACCGTCGTTTTTGTTCGTCTTTGGAAATGTGGAGAAAAAACTTAATCACCCTGATGTTGTTTAGAGTGAGCATATGCTCGAACTCATTAATCAGGTGATAGCGCTTCTGCCAAACCTCTTGGGGTACTAACTGCTTCACCCTAACAATCAACACATCTTCGTAGTGGGAGCGGTTGAAGATAGAGATCATCCCCCCCTGCGGAGTTCGTTGGTGGTAACGCCAGAGAAAGTCGTGACTCAACTCCTCATCACTCGGCTTTTTAAATGACCACACCTGACAACCTTGGGGGTTGATTCCGCCAAAAACGTGTTTGATTGTGCCATCTTTGCCGCCTGTATCCATTGCTTGCAGCACAACCAGCAGGCTACGCTTGTGTTCGGCATATAAGCGCTCTTGTAAATTCTGAAGGCGCTGGCGCTGATGCTCAAGTTCATCTTCAACGTGTTTCTTTTTTTCGTAGCCAGGAGAGGCATTTGGATCAAGAGCAGCTAAAACAATTGGCTGTTCCGGTCGCACCCGATAACGGGGATAGTCTGGTTTTGGCGGCAGATCATCTACTACAATTTTTTCAGGTTCCATGGACGATGGCACCTCGGTTGTCGCTTTTGCTGCCACTTGTTCAGCTTCAGATGCACGGGGGGTAGTAATCTTATTGTTTGGTAGATCGCCTCGTTTGCTCATAAAATCTTCCGATAGTGTTTGTGACAATTAATCACGCAACCAGTTCTTACGAATTATTCGGTCATGGTTGGGGGTGCAGGGCATTAATTTTATCATTCAATTCCCGAATACGGCGCGATAACACACCAATAATATTCACGGCGATTTCGGGAGTTTCCTCAATTGCCTCGTAAAGTTGCTCTTGCGTCAGTTCTAAACATTCACAAGGTTCCAAAGTTGTTGCTGAAGCCGATCGCGGTTGGGCATCAAACACCGCCATCTCCCCAAAGGATTGTCCTTTGGGAAACACTGCCAGTTGTTGATTGCCCATATGAACTTTGACGCGACCCGATACAACAATGTAGAGCGATCGCCCTTCATCCCCTGCTTGGAAAATACTGTAATTAGCAGGAAAAGACAGTTCATCCATTACACAAGTCAGTCGGACAATAAAATCATCCCGTAATTCTTTAAAAATAGGCACTTGCCGCACGAATAATAAACGGTCTACGCTAGTTAGCATAATTGTTAGTGGTTAGTTGTTAGTTGTTGGGTGTTGGGTGTAATTAGTCATTTTCTTTTTGTTTTTTTGAAGCATTGTCTAGATATTTTAGATAAGCATTTAACTTGGGTGACAGTTCATTAATAATTGGGTTAAGTCTATCTAATTGATCGCTTGTCAGTAATTTGTGAGTGTCTGCTCGTCTCAACCAGTACCTTGTTTCATGTAAAGAACAAGAGCGCAATTTTTACGAACCGTCGATTATCCTGAAAATTATGGCGACCTGTTCCTTCTGCAATATTTGCACCAATACTATCAGCCGCACGAGTAATTTGCTTACCAACTGTATCTTTCTCGAATTGACTCCAATATGTAACAATATCCCAAACTAGGTCTGACAGCTTTTCAGCCAATTGAAAAACTTGTAAATCCTCAAAATTCGCTTTATCCATCTTTCCCTTCCTAACAACTAACCACTAACCACTAACAAATTAACTCTTTAACTAAATCCGCTACTAAAGGATGTGGATCATTTTGCAGTTGGGGTAGAAGTTGTCGTAGGATACTGGGTGAAACCGTACTTAAGTATGCGATCGCTGCTTCCCGTACAAAACCTGTTGGATGACGCAGAGTTGCTAAAATCTGCTCGCTTGCTAGTCGGATGCGGGCAACTTGAGCAAAATGAAAACAGCAGGCAATTCCCCAATCGGAAAGCATATCTCTCTGCGCCACCAAATTTCGGGTGCGATCGCTTAGCACCATAGGTTGATATTGCACCATGCCTTTTTCCACAAGTTTTTGCAGTTTTTCTTGGGGCGATCGCCTATCTAAAATATTTAGCAATACAGATTTGCTCTGCAAATTCACAGTATGCTCTAAAATTTCCAACCCCCGCGCTAAGTTCACCCCTGATTGAGACCGGAGATTGAATGCTACTACTTGAATCTTTTCTTGAGGATAAAGCAGCTTCAGTAGTAGCAAAAATCGCTCCTTGACATCAATTTCCAATTCTAGGAGTGCGCGTTGCAGCAATTCACAGACAATATTAAACCTCTCACTTGATTGATAATTTTCTAGATCATTTCCTATCTTGAGGTCTATATAGGCGGCATAGATCTCGCCTAAGCAGTGTAATTCCTGTTCAATTAATGTTTCCACCCGACCATACAAGCGATCTACTAAATCGGTCATTTCCTCTTGTTGATGCCTTTTCAGTAAAGTACGGAGGATATGATCTCTGGTTTTACCTCTAGAAATTTCCAAGTGGAGCCACAAAGTATCCATTGCTTCTAGAGTGGAAATTTGACCAATGGTACGCCAAGCACACATCCGCACGACTTCTGGTTTGTAAACATCGGTAGCCAGCTTCGTCAGCATTGGTAGGGTTTCATTCTCCAGTCCTGCTAGAACACGCATTGCTGTCATTCGGGTTGACTTGTAGTAAAGCCCTCTGAGCAGTGCTGAATAGTAATCTTCCAAATGGTTTGCAGCAATCATTTCCAACACTGCACAGCGCACCCGCAAGGACTCATCCTGCAACAAATTCGGTATGTGAATCCGCAGCGCCTGTAAATAAACTGCTTCTGATAGGGCTTTCACGGCATTGATTCGTTCCCGTTCTTCTTTGTGGGTGAGCATCCGCCGTAAAATATGCATTGCCGCACTTGATTGCATTGGTGTTCCCCGACGTAATAGTAAGGCGGCGGCGGCGGCGCGGATGAGTGAGTTTTGTGGCTCCTTTAGGTACGTTTCTAGTTGACCATTATCTGGATTTTGCTCAGACAGCCAAACGTAACGTAAGGCTAAGGCAAAAACTTCAGGCTTTAAAGTGAGTTGGCGCTGCTCAAGCAGTGCGCGAACTTCAGGCAAATAAGTGGGATTTGCACCAAGGAGCATCACCTCCAAACTTGGCTGCTGTAGAGAAGGAGGTAGCTTGACGAGCAGGGGTGCTAAAACTTCTCCTGCACCTTTGGGGTCTATTTGGGATAAAAGTTCAATACAATAAAGTTTATCTACATCGGTGCTTTTTTCTCCTAAAGCTTTGACAACCGCTTGCTTGAATGCACGCAAATCTACATCTGTGGCATTTAACTGACCCCGTCCTGCACTCAAGACCAACAGGTTAACATAGCGTGTTTGCAGTACCCAAACTATCAAGACGCAAATTAAACCTAGGATCGCAGTTTCTATAACCAACACTAAATTTTGTAACGGTGCAGGCACAAGCCGCACAGAAAGCCACAGGGTGACTAAAATTATTACGCCTGCTATCCCTGCGCCGAACGCTTCCGCAACACCTCCCGATAATGTCTGAACGGAGCTGCGAATTTTATCTGGAATTGGTTGGAATAGCACGGGTCCACTACTGGCGACAAAAGTGTAGCGCAGAAGTTCGTCTAAGAACTTGAGAATGACTTGACCCCAGAACAAGTTTTGCCATTGAGTCGTGGGAAAAAAACCTAGTAGAGGAATCGTTAGTGGTATTAAGATGAATACACATGCAGGTAAAGTCGCAACAGTAACAAACACCCCGAAACGTTCGAGTACGCGACTGGAGATAAACAACTGCGTCCCTAGTTCACACACTCCGGCAATGCCACCAAATAAACCCAAGAAGCTAGCGATGTCTTTGTCGTTATAATTTATCTGTAGCTGAGTAAGATATTGAAAATCTATTAACACTCCTAGCACTTGCAGCAGAGCAAAAAACCCAAACAACAGTAATGCATAGTGCTTTAATAATGGACTTGAAAGGTGACGCCTTTGAAAGTGCTGCTGCTGTTGGGGAATCTGTCTAGGTGGAACATCGGGAAATTGTTGTTGATAGTTAGTACCTGTATGCCAAAGAATCACCGCCCCTAATGCTATGAACACACCTGCAACTGGCATAATGACGTTATCCAGTCCTACAAATAGCAGTAGAAAAGGCAAACTAAAGCCGCTGATGATATCAGCAACCAAAGCACCACTGCTCACCAGTGGGTAGGCGCGTTTAATCTCTCGAATATTGAAGAGTTGATTGGCTGCAATCGAGGTGTTGAGGTCGTTGACAACATAAAACGCGCCTACCCACAGCCGCAGCAGAAATATTGTTATGACTGTCAAGTGTGGAACTTGCATTCCCCAACGTAATAAAACTAATGGCACAAACATGCAAGGTGCGCTCGCCACTATGACCCAACGTAAGGGGAAAATCTTTTGCAGCCAAGAATATAAAAAAACCAGCACAGATCCAGTTACCGCACTGGCAATATAAATCAAAGGCAGGGACTTAGCGCCATATTCATCCAAAAACAGCGCTACCGCACTATCTTCTGACCACCGTAATCCTACAGAGGTCATTGTGTAAAATGCGAACATTTGCCATGTGCGATCGCTCTCCTCTGGTCGGAGATTCACCCACTGTAGTAGTCTTGGTATACTTCTATTTGAAGCAACCCAGTGTTTTTTCTGTTCCATGTCGCTTTGACTTTCTGGAGTTATCACCCTTAGGCGGGTAGGTAAAAAGGATAACAGTTACTCAGATTCCCACGACCAGCACAGTTTTTTGAAACAGCTACAGCATTCTTTACCCTAGCTCCCTGGAAATAGCAAAAGTCCTGAGTAACTGAGTATTATTTTTCCCACTCAGCACTCAGGACTATCGCTTTGTAATAAATTTCAAAGACCTTTTTGGCAGGAGGGGACGAATCAATTAAAAATTAAAAATTAAAAATTTTTTAATTTTGCATTTTTAATTTTTAATTCTTATACCCCCTCATCTCCCTCATCTACTTCTTAGGGGAGATGAGCATCATCATGTTTCTCCCTTCTTTTTTAGGCGCTTGCTGCACCTCACCAATAGTCTCAAGATCCGTGGCCATCCGTTTGAGCAATTCTTCTGCTAAGTCGCTGTGTTGAATTTCTCGACCCCGAAACATCACAGTAGCCTTGACTTTGTCGCCATCTTTGAGAAAACGCTCTGCTTGCTTAACGCGCACGTTGTAATCGTGTTCTTCAATCTTATAGCGCATCTTCACTTCTTTAACATCGGCTGTGTGCTGCTTTTTCCGGGCTTCCCGCGCCTTCTTCTCCTGCTCAAACTTGTATTTACCATAGTCCATAATTCGACAAACCGGCGGGTCAGCCTTATCACTGAGGAGGACCAGATCTAGCTCTTTTTCCTCCGCTAGTTGGATTGCTTCCTGCGGGGTTATAATTCCCAGTTGGGAACCATCAGTATCAATAACCCGAATTTTCGGGAAGCGAATTCGTTCGTTTATTTGGGGCAGATCGCGAGTTCTTTTTTTCTCAATCACAGGCATTATGATTTTTTGGACCTCTTTGTGAAGAATTTGGCTGGGTCTAGAGTGGCATGCCTCAGAAGCAAAATAGTTAAATAGCTGAGGACTTAAAAATGAGCCTATATTACTAGAATAGCTAATTCATAAAGTGGTTTCTTCGTCGTTGTATCTGCCATTTTACTCACTTTGAGGAAAATCCTGTCCAATAGTTAATCTAAATTACACAACAGTTGCAAACCTTAATTATTGTAACATTTTAGTAAACCCATTGACGTTTCTCGCTCATCAGAGGCAACTATGACCACCGCAATCAATTGGCAGCAAAGGGTTGGCAATCAAAGGGACTGGGTTTGGCGAGGCTGGCAAACCCGCTATACTTACATCCGCCCTACCCAAAATCACCAAAACACAACACCCCTAATTCTGCTACACGGGTTTGGTGCTTCCATTGGTCATTGGCGACACAATATAGAGGTACTGGGTGAACATCACACAGTCTACGCCCTTGATATGTTAGGTTTTGGGGCTTCCGAAAAACCTGGAGCAAATTATAGTATACAGTTTTGGGTAGAGCAGGTTTATGATTTTTGGAAAGTATTTATCCGTCAAAGAGTGATATTGGTGGGCAATTCCAATGGTTCGCTGATTTCCTTAGCCGCCGCCGCCGCCCATCCGGACATGGTGCAGGGTTTAGTAATGATGAGTTTGCCCGATCCATCATTGGAGCAAGAAGCTATCCCTTCTTTCCTGCGACCCGTCGTCTTGGGAATCAAAAATCTTGTGGCTTCCCCACTGTTACTTAAGCCTTTGTTTCTCTTTATACGCAGACCTGGCTTCTTGCGTCGTTGGGCTGGTCTTGCCTACGCTAACCCAGAGGCTATCACTGATGAACTAGTAGAAATTTTAGCCGATCCCACCCAAGATACGGGTTCTACCCGTGCTTTTAGTGCCCTTTTTAAAGCC
Organism: uncultured Stigonema sp.; assembly: GCA_964657905.1. Classification (GTDB taxonomy): domain Bacteria; phylum Cyanobacteriota; class Cyanobacteriia; order Cyanobacteriales; family Nostocaceae; genus Stigonema. The sequence goes on along the minus strand of CAZZXJ010000025.1, from coordinate 10,739 downwards.
TCCATTGGTACGGACTTTAGTCCTAATGTCAAGAAATTATTGCCAACCTTACAAATTCCCATGCTCTTGATTTGGGGGCAAAAAGACCGCTTTATTCCCCCAGCACTTGCTCAGCGATTTGCTCAGTACAATGAGAATTTGCAAGTGCTGAGTTTAGAAGATGTAGGGCATTGTCCTCATGATGAAAGACCAGAAGAGGTGAACAAGATTATTTTGGATTGGGTCTATAGATGTGTTGGGGAGACAAAGCAGGCTGTTGCTACCCAAGACTCACCTGCGATTTA
>CAZZXJ010000025.1:2154-10355 GCA_964657905.1 uncultured Stigonema sp. | reverse complement strand
GATGTGTTGGGGAGACAAAGCAGGCTGTTGCTACCCAAGACTCACCTGCGATTTAAATCGCAGGCTAATAGCGGAAGTCCTCTGAAGAGGACTGTAAAACAATGTTTAGTGGACATACATTGTAGAGACGCGATCACTCGCGTCTCTATACAAAGCATAAACCACGCATTAGGGGCACAGCATTGCTGTGCCCCTACTAACAACCTGTATTCCATTCATTGAAGAACAGCTTTATTCCCTAGTGGGAGCTCCTCAAGCGCCTATTCAACCGTAACTTCACTGGTGTCAACATTAGTGGCACCATTTACCCCTCGTGCCACAGAAACTATCTTGTTCAGAATGTCTTGACTGGGAACTTTGCCTTTTAACACCACAGTACTACCTGTCTGAGCAACCCATAGGGTGTGAATGTCGTCAATTTGGGAGTCTTGATCAAACGCAAGCGCTACACGCTTAGCTAACCCACTTTGATCGTATTCTCCATTCAATCCTACACGCTCTGGGGGAATTGATTGAGTAGCAGCAGAGGCGGGGGCGGCTTCTGCCGTAACGGCTTGCTGTTCTGGCTGCGGCTCAGGATTTACTTGTGCGTTTTGCGGTTTTTCCATTCCAAAAAGTCTTTGTAACCAACCCATAAACTTTTTCTCCTCATTAGGGGTTCATAACGTGTTAATTTAATTTTCTGATAAAATTGCTACATCTGCCTAGGAAAAGATATGCAGTGAAGTAAATTCCTGCTTTGGGTAGGATGTCAGCGAAGATGAGTGTTGTAACCGCAGATGGACGCAGATAATAATCTAGGTTTATCTGCGTCCATCTGCGTTTATCTGCGGTTAAAATCTAAAATCGTTGATGGCGAGAGTACCATTAATTCTCTAGCGGCATAACATCATGAAAGCCGGAGTAGTCAATGGTGCGTCTACCATCCCGCCCCTTCGATAAAATATCCACAAAACGCATATTCCAGAAAATTTCCTCAGCGATAAACGAGTGACGGGCATGAATAGTTTGTGCTACGGTTTCATCAAGTCCGGTTAGGGTGACTACTAGTTCGATTTCATCTTCAACCATCACTTCTGGTGTCACTCCATAGAGAGGACTACTCTCGTCAATTATATGCATCACTGTCCAACTGAGGGCGAAAAGTGGTGATTGACTGCGAACCAGTGGGATATCATAAAATCGACGCATCATGTCTCCTTCAATGGAGATTTCGTTACGTACCAAAGTAACGTGGATTTGTGCTTCTAAAATCCAATTTTGGCGTTCGTTGGCTACGCGAAATATCAGAGTTGGCATACTGTTATAAGGAGCAATCACCGCTACACGGCTAAACATCACTCGCGCTTTGGGAACAGAAAAACGAGCAAACATCAGTCCAGTCGCCATAGCTATCCACAAAAGACCTAGTAATGCTTCAACAGTCACTAAGAGATTGGCGTAAATGCTCTTAGGATACATCGCTCCATAACCGATAGATGCCATAGTTTGGACACTGAAGAAAAAGGCATCAAGAAAGTTACCTCTTCGTGCGTTTTCAATTCCACCTCCTACCGTGTATGCCACAGCAAACAAGGAATTGGCAAGGATATAGGCTAGACTAATTACCGCCAGGAACTTAGACCAGGAAACAGTGTGTAAAAAATGGTATGCGTCGCGCCAGTTGGATTTAGATACACCTTTACGTATAACGTTAAAGCCTCCATCCGGGTTGATCATGCGAGGTGATCGAGGTGCTGGAGCTTTTTTATGTAGTTTTTTCATAAGTATCTTGCATAAGTCACTTAATGCCATTAGACCCTTATGTCTGGGGCTATGCAAATAAATTCTATTCGTCAGGTACTTTCCAATAAGTCTAATTATCCCACTCAAAGACCGACAAAATCCTCTAAAGGGGCGATCGCATACCTTCCCAATTCATCCCTCTCAACTAGACCTACAGCCAACAAACCTCTGTCAATAAACAATGTGGTTGGTTTGCCTCCAGCGTCAATCTTAGCGTTAATTAATTCCATCGTAGAGCGAATAGTTTCATAAACCCGTTGGGCATTCATGGCAACTGTTGTGGGTTGGTTCCTACCTACCGACTCACACAGCCGATAAACTCCATGATTTGAGGGAACTTCATAGCCATAGTGCGTTGCAACTCGTGGTAAGAAGTATCCAGCAGTAATCGGCTTTTCTGCTGAAGGACGCACACAACAGTAGCAGGAAAAACCAGGTAGATCAGCAGCAACACTACCAGGCATAAATCTCAGCATATTGAAATTCAGAAAATCCGGGTCGCACTCTTCCACTCCAAATCGGATAGTACTCATGTCATCTGCAAAAGTTGTCGGTTCATAACCCACAATTGCTGTTTTATCATGGTTCAGCTTTGCCTTAGGTAGTCCGAGAATCACAAAGTAGCTACTTGGTAACCCAGCTTTATTCATATCTCTAAAAACTCTCTTGACTTTTGCTGGATAATCTTCTGCTTGCTTGATTTGACTTTGAAGGGAGCCATTAAATTTATGAATTGCAAGCGAGACTTCTGGCAAGGTATGCTCTACACCAAAAAACATATACACACAGTTATACTCTACTAAGTAGCGCATCTGGTTATAGTCAATTTTGTCGATTCTCGTATTTGATCCCCAAACAAACCCTTCCTGTTTCAGAATTTCTGCTTCTCGCCTTGCTGGCTTTTCGTGAACGGTAAAAGTATCAACATCCAGATAAACTGCTTCGTACCCACGCTGTTTTAGTTGTCTTAGCTGTCTGCGGAAAAATTCCTCACTTAATCTGACAACGTTATTGCTCTCAGTACTTTTATTACAAAACCCGCATCCCCAAGGACATCCTCTTTGGGTGAAGAGTTGGGCTGTTTTGAGTTGTCTGCCATCCTGGGAGCGAAATACTTCCATGTCATGTATTTGCGGAACATGGACAAGACCGAAGTTTTGATCAATATCATCAAAGTTGCTGACTCTAGAAGCTATTGAACGATGGAACCAGCCAGTTTTGCCATCACCAGGGGTAGAACGAGAGAATTTCCCATCTCTATCCACAAAACACAGTCCGGGCAAGTGAGGCATATCTTGATAGAAAGTACCTTTGGCAACTGCATGAGCAAGCTGCACAATCGACTCTTCACCCTCACCGTCACAAAATGCAGTTATCCAAGGAGTGATTTGAGCAATATCCTCCACAGCCTTAGTCGCATACCCTCCAACCAGAATTGGCACGTTTTTCCTACCCAGACTTTCCAAGTGCTCAAAGATTTGTTTAGTGTGTTCATCAATTTCCTGCCATTGAGGAGTCATGCAACCTGCAAAGATAACCAAATGGGCATCAGTGACCTCATGCAAGACATCTTTAATAGAAAGGTCGGGACGTTCTAAATCTAGCTGGACGACTTTGGTAAAGCCAGCATTATACAAACTAGAAGCTAGAACAGGTAAAGCTTTGTTTGCTCCATTAAAGCTTCTGTATTTAAGAACTTCACCGACAATAACAATTTTTATCTCACTGGGAGAGATGGATTTTAATGATTGTTCAGAGTTTGAGGAAAATAATGACACTACTCACACCTACGAATATTTAGTTTTGCATTAAGTAGAAATTGGGTTTGTGAAAAAACCCGGTGTTTAGAGACTAGAAATTGGTTTAAACAGGCTAGCGATCGCCTCTTTCTACTGCACCCAATGCTTTCAAAGACGCCTTCTGTGCGTCTGTCAGACCAGTAATACCTGTAATTTCCATGCGCTCGTAAAGTCGATCGGACTTGAGTTGGCGCAGTCGGCTACACTTATTGACATCCCAAAGCTGAATATTCTCGTCTTCGCTACCACTGGCAAGTAACCGACCATCAGAACTAAACGCTACCGAGTGAATTGCCGCTGTGTGTCCGCGCTTGAGAGTGTCTAAAAAGACACCTGTGCTGACTTGCCATAGCTTGACTGTTGCATCACCACTTCCAGAAGCGAGGGTCTGTCCATCAGGACTAAAAGCCACTGAGTAAACTTGTTGACTGTGTCCTTCTAAAACTTGACATTCACCTGTACTGAGGTTCCACAGCCTAACAGTTTGATCTTCGCTACCACTTGCCAGAAATTGTCCATCAGGACTAAATGCCACTGACCAAACTAAGTCTTTATGGTTTGTCAAAGTCCTAATACATTGCTCTGTGCGAATATCCCAAAGCTTGACCGTATTGTCGGCACTGCCACTAGCAAGGGTCTGACCGTCTGGACTAAAAGCAATTGTCCAAACCCAATGGCTATGTCCTTCTAGTATTTTGAGACACTCACCTGTGTGAGTTTCCCATACGCGAATGGTTCGGTCTTCACTGCTGCTAGCAAGGGTTTGCCCATCGGGACTGAAAACCACTGTCCAAACCCAGTTAGTGTGTCCTATTAGCGTCTGGATGCATTTACTGTTGCTAATATTTCTGATATCCCAAAGCTTGATCGTATTGTCACCCCCGCCACTGGCAAGAATTTGCCCATTTGGATTAAAGGCAACAGAGCGAATCCGTCCTTGATGTTCCCCTATCGAGTGGCATTCTCCTGTATGCAAGTCCCATAGCCTAATTGTCTGGTCATCACGGCCACTAGCAAGAACTTGGCTATCTGGACTAAATGCTACTGAATAGACATCACGGGTATAGCCTTGCAACACGTTGAGGCAGTTGCCTGTCTCCACATCCCAAAGCCTTGCCGTTTGGTCATCACTGCTGCTGATCAGCGTGCGACCATCAAGACTGAAGGCGAGCGACCACACTTGGCTCGTATGTCCCTGTAAAGTTCTCAAACATTTATCTGTTTGGATATCCCATAACTTGATTGTCCGGTCTTCACCGCTACTGGCAAGGGTTTTTCCATCGGGTTTAAAGCGAACCGAGTAAATTTTTTTGCGATGACCTTCTAGAGTTTTCCGGCATTTTCCTGTGGAAATATCCCAAAGTTTGACGGTTTGGTCTTCACTGCTACTGGCTAACATTTGCCCATCCGGATTAAAGGTAACGGAGTAAACCTCGCTACTATGACCCTTCAGGGTTTTTAGGCATTCACCGATGCTGATATCCCAAAGCTTGATTGTGCCGTCAGCGCTACTACTGGCAAGCAGACGATTGTCAGTAGGACTAAAGGTAACTGACCAAACCCAGTCGCTATGCCCCCTCAAAGTTTTCTGGCACTCACCTGTGTTAGGATCCCAAAGTCTAATGCTTTGGTCTTCACTACCGCTCGCCAATATATGACCATCTGGGCTAAAGGCAACAGAGTATACTTTATTAGTATGCTCTTTAAGTGTACGTAGACATGCTCCTGTATGGATTTCCCAGAGCTTAATAGTGGAATCTGCACTACCACTAGCCAAGAATTGGCTATCCGGACTGAAAGCAAATGCCCAAACCCAATTAGTATGACCTTTGTAAATACGAAGTTGTTTGGTATCTGAAGCTCGCCAGAGGCGAACTTCTCCACTGATCGCACCTGTCGCAAAGTACTCCCCATCAGGGCTAAATCTGACTGATACCAGACTTGACATTGTTTCAGTAAATACCGAGGAATTTAGGTCAGAGTTGGTAAAGCTAGTATCATGTAGCTTGACATCTTTGAAATAAGCTTGCCAAATACTTAGGTCAGAAAAATCACGCCCACTTAAATCAATCTGTGATTGCTCAATTTGAAGTTGACGCAACAGATTGATCAGGTTGCCAGCAGCATATCCTTTTTTTGGTGAAGACTGCTGTTGTAAATTGGTTAGCATCCTACGTAACTTGGATTCTAGCTCTTTGCCAAAAGTACCAAATAGCTTCTTTTTGACTGGTTCAAGAATCAATCGCTCTTGTATTTTACAGATGTAATCCAGAGAACACGCTTTCATCAATGCGTAGGTATTGACAAATTCCAAGGTTTTTCCTTGGCTGATTTCTTGAAAAGCCTGTTCAATCAATCTTTGTGTAACATACTCCATCACAACAGACTGCTGCTGAAATCTACCGAAACCTGCTTCTTTTTCAATGAGCGATCGCCGTAACAAAGACTCCACAGCTTCTAATACTCTAATTGCTGGTTCCGGTGTGATTAGATCTTCTTTGAGTTCTGTTATGGAAACATATTCGCGATCAATAGCCAGCCAGTACATCAGTTGTTTTTCTAACTCTGACAGGCGATTAAATTGCTGGTCTAAAAGCGCCCGAATATCTCCGTAAACTGCTGTTTCTCGAGCGATTTGGTGCAAAAATTCACCGACGTTATTACTAAACAAGTCGTAGAGCGTGGTCGCTACTATTTTTAAAGCCAGAGGGTTACCGGAGTATCGTTCCACTAATTCACTCAACTCCCTATCTGAGCAGAAGCAGCCCTTATCTGTTAAAATTCCCCTAGCTTCTTCCAAGTTCACTCCTGAAAGCTGCAATACTTTCACTGGCAGGTTTTTCCCTTCCAGCGCTGCCACATCCTTAGGCTTTTCGCGGCTAGTTAATAGCAAACAACTATCGTGTGCAGCTTCTGCCACCTTTTTAAACAAATAGCCGTAGTTCTTATGTTCTTCTTGGTACTCTCCTGCCCTTTCATGAGCTTTCCCTTCACAACTGCGCAGCACTGATTCCACATTATCTAAAATTACTAAACAACGATGTTTTCTCAAAACATCCATCAGCCGCAATAGTTTGCTGTTGTCGCTTTCTGGCAAGTCAGCTTCAGCATCGTTGGGTAGGAACCGCAGCAGTTGTGTGAGAATATCTCCTAACGGAGGAGCATTGCGAAGCGATCGCCAAATCAGGTAATCAAAATCTGTCTGTACTTTTTTGGCAATTCGTGCTGCTAGCGATGTCTTGCCGATTCCTCCCATGCCTAATACTGCCACCAACCGACAGCGATGGGAACTATCGCCTACGATCCACTGCTCTAACCCCAAAATTTCTTCTTCTCTACCCCAAAAACCCTCCACATCAACTGCTTCACCCCAGTCCTGATAAAATGCGCTGTTATTTGCTTGACTTGTTTGATATTGGGCTAACAGCTTTTGCTTAAGGTTATTGAGTTTTTTATTACCACTGCCCTCTATGCCAAATTTGCGATAGCTCTCTCCAAGTCTTTTTCTCACTGCTGGTTGGGAAATTTTCAACTTAGCAGCTATCTCGGTACCTGAACAATCATTCAATGCCAGCAGGAGGGCATCAAGTTCTGTTTTAGTGACACCAGACCTAGTTGCTACCTCTGTGAGGAAATTTTCAGGAAGCTGAGACATATTGGCAGCACCTCCATTTCACGCTAGTTTCACATAATCTATCAACATGTGAGATAATCTCTTATAACATGGTTGACCACCCTAGAAAAGGGTATTTATACCAGTTCACAATAATTAAATAATCGGATCAATAAGAGCGCTTACGCTCACCATAGCGCTGCATCAAGAACCCTATAAGGGAATGTAATATAAATAGTTATAGCTAATGTATATGTTTGTGATATAACTAAAAATAGTAGTATTCTCTTTGCATAGTAAGTAGTATGCAGCTTTATACCACCAAATTGGGTGACTGCTATCAGTCCAGACTAACAGTCAACCTCACGGAGAAACTGATATGACCTTCCCACGATTACCTGAATTTTTGAGCAACGCCGATGCGATAGAGATGCACTTGAAGATTGGAGATGCACCTTTAACAACATCGCCTGTGGTCACACTTCAAAACAAAGGGAGGCAAGACACTTTACCGCAGCAATCCAGCCTGATTCAGTTGCACCCCGTTTTTTCTCACATTAGTCTGCTGTTGATTCAGACGTTGTCGGAAACTGGACATGGTGAGTTTATTACCCGTAGCAAACAGGGAAAATATGAAACTACCGTTGAAATGGGTGGGCACATTAGTCATCGCTACCGTCTGAAAAAAGAGGAACTGGAGGAAATCCAACAAATATACAACCAAATTCTAGAAACTTGGATCCTATGGAAGTTGTCTTGCAAAAAGACCTGAGAAACTGCATCCAACCCCCACAGCTACCCAAAAGTTGAGAAGACAAATAGCTTAGTGGGGTCATTAAAATAAAATATCTGCAAGTTATGAGACATTTGGCTTTTGATAAACGAGAAGTTTACAAGCCGGAGAAGTGATTAAAGCACTTCCCGGCTTTTTGTTTAGATTCGTTTTCTTTGAAGGAATGCTCTGTGAAAAGCAAAAAATTATTAATCATTTTGGCGATCGCGTC
>CAZZXJ010000025.1:0-2054 GCA_964657905.1 uncultured Stigonema sp. | reverse complement strand
TGAAGGAATGCTCTGTGAAAAGCAAAAAATTATTAATCATTTTGGCGATCGCGTCCATTGTTGCTGTTAGCAGGTCTATTTACCTGAAAAACACCAACCCAAATCGAGACACTACCGTTGCTAGTCAGCAGCAACCAGGAATCCATCAATCAAAGACTTACATTGCCCTAGAAACTAACTCACCAGAAATCACTGAACTCAGTCAAAACATCCTTGATAGGTTGGCGCGACGGACAAAAAACCAGTGGACTGCGGTTGATATCTTTGTGGGAGAGGAAGTGCAAAATCTATATTCTCACGTAGCTACGCATCGGGATTTGGAAGCGTTGATTGAGCAAGTCAAATCAATGCCATCGTCTGACCAAGCTTTGATTCAAGCCCTACAACGCTTGAAAGATGAAGTTGAGCAAAACAAACACCAACATATCTACGGTTTCATTGTTACCAAAGGAACTGCCAACCCCTCAACTCTCGCAGCCATTCGTCAGATTTGCCAAAAGCTAGCACAAACTAGTTCCACCAAAATACATATTGCCATCATGGGTCTTTCGTCAGAAAGTCGCTTGCCAATGTCTACTGCTTTTACACCTTTGCATCATGATGTGCAATTTGCAAGTACCGCAGAGGAGGAATGGCAGCAACTGATTAAGTGATAGAGATGGTGCCGTACTCAAGAGCTAACGCACCCTACGATTCTTCTCATCAGGACTCATGCAAGCTAAATGCTTATCAGCTTAAGAGGCTAAAAAATGGAATTTTTCAATTGGTTAATCAACTGGTTCAAAAGCTTCATATACCCCGATAGTCCTCAGATCCCTTGGCGTTGGGGAAACTGGGAGGTTGAAAGTTTGTTTGACAATCCCCACACTCGCTCCCTAGCTGTATTTTTGGATACCTTAGAGCCTCAACTGTTGGCACAGTGGTATGCCAGTGTCGCCCCTGCATCTGCGGAAGCGCGTAAGGCAGCGATCGCTCTCAATGAACTCCTTCTCGAGAAAAATGAGGTGGCGGCAAAATTGGCAGATCTGGAAGTTGTCTGTGCTGACAACGGTGATGAAAGTCCCAGCAGCAAAAATTCCTCAAAGCGTACCCACATCCACATAAAAAATAGCTGGGAGTGGCTGCTGACAATTGGTTTATCCCTCATGCTTTTTTTAGGGATTGCGGAACCCCTAGGCATTGATATAGAAAATCCTGCCGAAAAACTGCCTTTATTTAGTTTGGCATTACTAGGGGCGATTTGCCTCACGGCTGGTGCAAAGCTCATGGTGATTCGTTGGGTAAAAGCCACCCGTAGTGACGAACCCAAACGGAGTTGGTACGATGACAAGCGCTATGCTAACCCGGTTGCTTTTTGGTGGCGCATCTTCTCTGGGGACAGTGCTGTATGGCTGAGTTTGGCGATCGTCTTGTTGGAAATCGCATTTGCCGGACCGGGACTCATTGGTCACTTACGGATAACCTTGCAAAAACAATTGCTGATTCAGGTTTCAGCCTATATAGGTACAGGAATTGCTGCCTTAATCAATATTGGCTTAGCTTGGGGTACCGCCCTTGAGGAAATTCACTCTCACAATGAATATTTACTGGAGTTAGCAACAGAGTCAGCGCAACAGCAATTAGCTTGGCAACAAGCCCAAGAAAGAAAATTTGCTGCGAGGCGACAAGCAGAAGTTACCAAAGTCGTCTTGAGCGAACTTAGGCAAGAGGTTAAGGAACAAAAACGGAAGGTGCAAGACCTCAGAAAACGTGCTCAACAAGAACACGAGCGCTGGGAAGCTACTGTCAAGCGGTGCTTTAGAAGATGGTGCAATGCTGATCCCAAAAGGTTGGAAAGGTTTAAGCAATTCTACAGCCAATTGAATGAACACAAATACAGGAGTCAGGAAGAGACGTTCCGGCGGAACGTCTGTACAGGAGTCAGAAGTCAGAAGTCAGGAGAACCTCACCGACAAAGGGATAGGGTTTGAATATTGATAATAATTTCTTTTGATCATTCCGTCCATAAAGAGTGAGGTTTTGACCAACGAGTCATTTACTAGCTACACAGAAAC
>CAZZXJ010000024.1:16399-22011 GCA_964657905.1 uncultured Stigonema sp. | reverse complement strand
AATCAACAATTAGCAATTAGCTATTAACAGTTAGCAATTAGTAATCCAAAATCCAAAATCTAAAACCCAAAATGGAAAGACCGATTCTGTATATAGCAATTACCAACCACGGCTTTGGTCATACTACCCGCACAGCAGCTGTCGCCGCGACAATTCAAAAGTTATGTCCAGAAGTGCTGCTAATTATGGTGACAACAGCACCAAGGTGGTTATTAGAGTGTTATATAGAGGGCGATTTTATCCATCGTCCCCGCGCATTTGATTTGGGTGTGGTGCAAGCAGATAGCTTCATCATGGATAAAGCGGCGACTTTAGAAAAATTGCTTGAGATTAAGAAAAATCAAAACTCAATCATCGCTTCTGAAGTGAACTTTATCCGCCAAAACCGCGTCAATCTCATTTTGGCAGATATTCCCTTCCTGGCAAGCATTATTGCCGATAAAGCCGACATTCCTTGCTGGATGACCAGTAATTTTGGCTGGGACTTTATTTACCGAGATTGGGGTGGTAGCTTTACAGACATTGCTGATTGGATTAGTGATTGTTATTCCGCGTGCGATCGCTTGTTTCGTCTCCCCTTCCATGAGCCGATGCAGGCTTTCAAAAATATTACAGACGTAGGCTTAATCGGTGGTTCCCCTCATTACACTGCTGATGAAATACGAGCTAGGTGGGGGATAACGGCTCCAGTAGAAAAAACCATTTTACTCACTTTTGGCGGCTTGGGTTTACAGCAAATTCCCTACAACAACTTGCGGCAATTTCCCAATTGGCAATTTATTTGCTTTGATAAATCTGCCCCCGATCTACCTAATCTCATCCAAATTACCGATCACAAATACCGTCCTGTGGATTTTATGCCCCTTTGTGAGCGAGTCGTTTCTAAACCTGGTTTCGGCACTTTTGCTGAAGCCACACGAGTGGGATTACCGATTGTTTCAGTCACCCGTGATGACTTTGCAGAAGCAGCTTTTCTACTAGAAGGCATTGCCAATTATAACCACCATCAAATCCTCACCCCATCTGAGTTTTTTCATGGCTCTTGGGATTTTCTCATGCAACCACCCCACCCACCAAAGCAATCCCAACCCATTGCTAAGGATGGTAATGAGGCGATCGCCCACGCCATCATCAACTATTTGTAGCAATTGGATCAGCTAGAGCGTTTAGCGGAACGGCGCGATGCTCCCGAACGAGAACTCTTCTTGTTGCCACCTGCCACGGTTCGCGTTGCCGATTTTTTAGCCGATGTTTGTGGTGACGGCTTAGCAGTAGAGGGAGGCGTCCGCTTGTCAAGTCCGGCTCTGGGTCTGTGTTTGCGTCCATCTTCAATGGGTTCGGGCAAGGTTTTGGAGTTGGGTCCAAAGCCAGGGATCACTTCTAATGGCAATCGGTGCGCAATCAGTTTTTCGATATCCGCCAACAGCTGGTATTCATCGACGCACACCAGCGATACAGCTTCACCTGACGCGCCAGCGCGACCAGTGCGACCAATGCGATGAACATAATCCTCCGGTACATTGGGCAGATCGAAGTTGACCACATGCGGCAGTTCGGTGATGTCGAGACCGCGAGCAGCAATGTCAGTTGCCACCAGTACCTGTAGGCTGCCGTTCTTGAACTTTGCCAGAGCGTGGGTACGCGCCGACTGGCTCTTGTTACCGTGGATAGCTAATGCTTGAATGCGGGAGTCGGTCAACTGCTTAACCAGACGATCAGCGCCATACTTAGTGCGCGTGAACACCAGCACTTGATACCAGTCGTATTGCCGAATCAGGTGAGTAAGTAATTCGCGCTTCCTGTCACGGTCTACCTGGTAAACTTTCTGTGCCACAGTGTCGGCGGTAACGTTGCGCCGTGCCACCTCGATCATCTTCGGGTGATTGAGCAGCCCTGCGGCGAGTGCCTTGAGTTTGTCCGAGAAGGTCGCGAAGAATAGTAAGTTCTGTCGCTGTTTGGGCAGGAGTGAGAGAATGCGGCGGATATCATGAATAAAACCCATGTCCAGCATCCGATCCGCTTCATCCAGCACCAAAACCTCAATGCGCGACAGGTTCACAGTGCCCTGTTGCACATGGTCTAGCAGTCGCCCTGGGGTAGCGACCAGAATATCCACGCGACCCTTCAAAAGCCGTTTTTGCGGATTAATGCTGACACCACCGAACATGGCCATGGTGTTCAGCTTCAGGTACTTGCCGTACTCGCGCACGCTTAATTCCACCTGTGCGGCGAGTTCGCGAGTCGGAGTGAGAATCAGCGCCCGGATTGGCGGGTATTCACTCTTACTACCTTTGACGCTGTTCTCAGACGACAACAGATGCAGTAGCGGCAGGGTGAAGCCAGCAGTTTTGCCAGTACCGGTTTGTGCACCAGCTAGCAAATCGCTACCCGACAATACGGCAGGAATGGCCTGCATCTGGATTGGCGTGGGTTCGCTGTACCCTCGCTCGGTGACGGCACGGATAATTTCATTGGACAAGCCGAGAGTAGAAAAAGACATAGGACTCCAGAGATAACATCGGCCTGTCGCCTGTCGCGGCGTCAGTCTTAGGCGGACGGATAAAGGTTTGAAGGGCTGGATGGGCAGTAGCGCAAAGACTGAGAACGAATGCCGCAGATCTGCATTGTAACAGAGTCCAGTCTGTTGTGTCGTGATGGCACTCTCGCCGAAATCCGTGTAAAAACCTTGTCGGGTATTTTTGCTATTTCTATCCCACTCGTGCATAAATTATTTGACTTGCACCTATTTAGAACATAGGCAATCTCATTTATGCTTAACTTTGATTTGAGTAAATCAAATTTTTGCTAATGAGTAAGTCCCACTACGAAAAGAGTGTTATGCACTTTTGTAGTATTTGCTACCAAATTTCTGAGAACAAAGGTATGAAACGTTTTACTCTTGTTGCTTTAGCAACTCTCATTGGTGCTACTTCTGTTGTAACTTTTTCATCAAGTGTTAAAGCCGAAACTCGTGAAGAGTTCTGTAGATATCATGATTGCGGTCGTGAGTACCGTTATGAGCGTGAGCGTGAGCGTGCTCGTTATGAGCGTGAGCGTGAGCATGCTCGCGATCAACAACATCGCTGGTATGACAGTAGAACAGGAGAATGGCGCGATGGGTATCGTTAATTCCGCCTTCACTTAAACAATTCCTGTATTCTTTACAGTTGTAGAACTTACGCACTTTACACATTGACCATCATGTGCAGGAAAGGCTTATTAACCTAAAACTCTTACCCTGCCTCGTTTATGGGCTGCTGCCTGGGAATGATATCTTGGAGGCTCTGCCTTGTAAAGAGAGACAATGCATGCTTTGTCTTTTCTGTCAATGCCTAAGTCCTAAGTTGATAACTGTGTTTGTATTGCCGGATGAGTTAGGGGAGGGTCAATGCCTCCCCTTTTTGATCAAAACTTTGTGGGGTTTCGTTGAATCAGACTCTCAACAGCCAACCTATGACATTTGCTTGTCGAGCATAGCGCATTACCTTCAAAATTAGCTTATGGACTCTTGACTTTTGATTAATGACTCACTACCAAAAGCTACTCAAAATTTCTACCACTGGCAAATCTTTGCAAAATATCACCCCAAAGATTGAAGCCATAGTCGCAGAATCGGGAATTGAAACAGGGCTGTGTACGCTTTTTTTGCGCCACACCTCAGCAAGTTTACTAATTCAAGAAAATGCTGATCCAGATGTACTCCAGGATCTAGCCAGCTTTATGGCAAAACTCGTACCAGAATCAGCACAGTACATTCACGACGCTGAAGGTTCTGATGATATGCCAGCACATATCCGCACCGCCCTCACCCACACCTCAGAAAACATTCCCATAAATCAAGGTCAATTGGTGCTGGGAACTTGGCAAGGAATTTATGTCTGGGAGCATAGGCAACGAAGTCATCTGAGAGAATTGGTAGTCCACATTTCTGTATAAGTAGTCATGCAAAATTAAATATTTATGTCCGCCTACACAGCGGACATAAATATTTTTGCATACGTACTTAGTGATGTAGAGACGTACTATGCTATGATGATCCCGTATGGGACAAACCTTTCCACCAAATTCGCGATCAGTTATCATTAAAACTAAATATTCCCCGAAATTAAGTGACTCCACAGTGGGAAGTGGTGAATCACTCCCTACTGCCCTGATTAATTCCTCCAACAATGGAATGCATGGCAAAATTACTGAAAATTTAGTATATAAAAAATCACAAATATTCCAGTATACTGTTAGATAAATTTGGTACTCTTTGTTTACAAGGTGAATAATCCTAGAGGCTACGGGGAGTGAGTATAACTCAAAGTTAATGTGATTTCCGTCACATTAATTATCCAACTATAATCAACGAGTATCGGTGATCTACATCAGTAAGCAGCGTATTAAAATATATCACAGTGGAGGTAAGAAATCGCCAAATATGCCCTAATCAAGATGATTCGTGCACTCGTTGAATCTGCTTTCCAAACAGGATGTCTTAGTGTTGAATCTGAAGGTCTTCTCCATCAAGTGCTGGAGACAAAAAGCTATCAGTCAGAGGACTTGGCATTACTGGCAAGTCTATATGATGCAGTTGGCACAGGAGCAATTAAACGAGAAGCATCCTCAAATCTAGTTATGAAATTTCCCTTACATAACAAATATTGCTGATACTCGCAAACAGCGCTCTTCTTTAGGGTTGCATTAGAGTGACGAGGGCACGTGTCAAATAAGCGCACACCCCGACAAACTAAAAACTATTAAGGTGTTGTTGTGGAAAACCATGAAGGTAAGCCAGAGAATAAGCTAAGATCATGTACATAGGGGTAAAAGTAAAGCCGAGTCCTATACTTGCCAGCAATGCCAATGAGTACAAGTAGGCAACTAAAGCAACCGCAGATCACATTGTTTTGGAGTATCTTTTTTTACATAATGGATGTAAGGGCTTACCAGGAAATCTTAACTAGCTCAGGAAAACGCCGGAATTATGTTGCTTCTCTGAAGTAGACATGTTCTGAATGAACCAGACAGAGACTGAGTGTAACTGGTGGAGTCACCACAAACTTTATGACCCAATAATTTCCATAGAACTGATAACTACAAACAAATCTTTGGTTTGGGTCAGGAAAGGCACTTTTAAAGGTACGTTTTACGAACCCTTCGGGTTCGCCAGTCGCCTACGGCGGGAAACCCGCCTGCAGCGCTGGACTGACCGCAAAAAGATGCCATCTGCTGGGAGAAAACCCAGATGTTGACAGATTTAAAGACGTTTACAAAGGCAGAAGCAGTAAATGCTACACCGCAAGATTTATCAACTGTGTTGCGATGGACGGGAGGTATGCGTGTTCTTGCGGGACCAGCAACGCTGGATTGAACGCGCCCGCATCATCGATATTGAGGGAGATTTAGTCACCCTACGCTATGAAACAGAAGAAGAGGACGAAACCTGTTCTTGGGAGGAGATGGTTCGCCTGGAAAGCATTGGCGCTGTAACGCAAAAATTAGCTTCAGTGCCACGCGGTAATGTAGAGCCTCTGCTGACAGAAGATTGTCCAGAAGCTGAACGCATCCGTAACCGTTACACTGACTCAAATCCCGAATAATTAGTCAATAGTCATTAGTCATTAGTC
>CAZZXJ010000024.1:0-16389 GCA_964657905.1 uncultured Stigonema sp. | reverse complement strand
AGGACAAATGACAAAGGACAAATGACTATTGACTATCACTGTTTCGTTCAAAAGCGGGACAGTAGCCTTCAAGAGTTACCTTGAAGTTATACAAAGGGGACGCGGGGTTCCAACACCGTTGTCCCCTTTGGTGTAGGCATGTACCGCAGCAGTCGGCACTACTCCAGAGATAGCGATCGCCACTTTGGTTGAGCAGTTCTCGTTGCGATAATCCCCGCAATACAAGTTCTTCTCCTTGCCAACGAGCTCCGATTAAACCTGTATCAGCAAACTGCCGCCAACGGGGATCGGCAGTAATTGCATCGGGAAGGGTAACTGTTACTACTGTTCCCAACTCCGTCAGTTCACCTTCATAATTAGTCTCTGGGGCAGCAGGTTGCAAAAATGTTTCACCAATAGGGAGTTCCACCAATGTCCCAGCGTCAGGAGAATGGATGTGGTAGCGGTTTTGCAACTCCTCTAAACTGGTGAGGTCTGCTAAGTATGTAGGGTTCCCATGGACAAAAACGACGTGCTTAGGTCGTAAATTATGAATGAGCTGAGTGGTTCCAGGACCGTCGCTATGCTGGGCGAGGAAATAGGTTTCTACGGTAGTCAGTCCTGAGTATTGCCTGTTAAGTTTTATATTAGTTTTTTCTGGTAAGAGTGTGAGCCAAGGACCTGTGCTGGGTTGATAGTATGCACCCAAGTCCGATGTATAGTCGGTGATGACAATACATGGGGAGTTGCCAACAGTAGGACGCTGTTCTGACGGCAAACGACGTACCCTAGGACGTATTCTTTCATCCCAAAATAGCGGTTGATGGCGGGCAAAGTTCTGCACTGATGGGGGAAAGTGAGTTAGCAGTTCTAGATAAGCATCGCATCCAGTGGCGACGGTACCATTAACCCAGATATTTATATCCCTTCCTGTAAAGTGGTGATGACTGCGTAAGAGCATGAGCAGTTCTTGACCCAGCCCTAAAGTGGGTGTGGGCATGAGTACGGAGGAATTTTCGGCGATCGCCCGATTAATTCTCTCAGCTAATTGATTTTCTTGGTTGCGGCGGTGAGGATGACGGGATGTACCATAAGTGCCTTCAATAATTAGCACATCCAACTCTAATCCCCGCAATTCATCTAAACGTAAACCTTCAACCAGCCGCGAGTTCGACAAGAAAAAGTCTCCTGTGTAGAGGAGTTTGTAAGAGCGCTGCTGGTTGGTGTAGGTAAGCAAAATCGCCACAGCACCAGGTAGATGTCCACAGGGAATAAGTTCTGCCACTAAACCATCTTTGAACTGTAGCGGCGATCTCAACGGCAAGGCTTGACAAAATTGCGGGATTTCCTCACGGTCTTGTCGATCTAACCAATTTAAGGGTAGTAATTTGCTTGTCACCTCACTGGCGTAGATTGGTAACAGTGGAAAAGCCTGGTGCAGTGCTAGCAAACCTCTAGCATGATCGGGGTGGGCGTGACTAATGAGAACCAAATCGACTGGTAGGGACGACAAACCTCGATTTGTTGAGAGTGTCAACTCCCTCACCAGTTTTGAAATATCCACCAAGCCACAGTCCAGCAGGATACGGTGTGGTCCCATACGTATCAATAAACAGACGCCCTCCTGATCGTGGTGGACTCCATAGGGCAAACATTCTAATTCACTAGCCACCTCTGCGGCATCAATGCCAGAGGATGCCGATAGGCGATCGCTCATGCTCTTTTCCCCTCCTACCTCCTAATTAATGAACATTTCTCACTAGCCACGAATTACGTGTACAAACAAGTCCTTACTGAGAAAACCGAATATCGGAACTTCGGAGGTTTCCCCGACAGGCAGTGCGACTCCCGTCAAAGTGTCCGTTGATCCACCCCTGTAGGGAGCCTCCACCGAACCTGCGAGTTCTGAAAAACGTAGTTAATGAGAATTATTCACATTAAAGACTAGGGGCGCTTGCATTTTAACTTTTTTGTATCAATGTGCAGAGCCATTGCCGTGATAGTTGTCTGAATCATAAAATCCATTTTTCGTGCCAAAGAATAAGCACGAAATAGTAAATATAACTGTTAACGCCGCCAAAATCAGCTTGACATCCATGTGTTTGTTGCCCTCTACTAAAGACTTTTTGATCTTAATGGAGTGATTCCTTACTGATCGGGAATCACAAGAAAATCTTTACTATGGTTAGGTAGATTCAGCAATAAGTATATTTACTGCAATAAGTCTGATTGTAGAACGTTTTGGCGAAGCTGTCTATCTATCCTGGTATCACCAGCACAGATCCAAGAACTCCTGTGACGAACACTGGAAATCACCTGTAAATTTCTCTCCGGTGTCCAATCTTGTCAATAGTGATCATTTTTGGCTTATTGCTAAACGAATAGATTACCCGATAATCACCTACTCTTAGCTTATAGAAACCTGTCAGATCAGCGGTCAAAGGCTCAGGGGTAATCAGGTCAAAGTTTTCCGACAACCAATTAATTTTATTAACAATGCGCTCGCTCACAACCTGAGTTAGCCTTTCTAAGTCAGCAACGGCTTCTGGTGTAAACTCAAGTTCGTAGTTCATTGCTCTTAATTTAAGCCGAGTTTCCGGTAAACTTCTTCAGCAGGAATACCACGCTCTCCAGCTTGTCTTCGCTTGAATGATTCGAGCAATTGCTGCTTGACTTCTTCTGTGACTTCTTTCCCTTCGTCAGGATCAGCGAAAAACTCCTCTAGGGTTTCTTCAACCGTTTCCCGAATCAACGCCTTGAGTTCATCAACTGTCATGTCTTTAATTTGCATTTCTACCCCCTAGTACTTGTGGCTGAAGAGTGCGAGTTTAGCTTGGCAGGCAAGATGCCTGCCCTACAATCAGCTTAAAACTTGTAACTAAAAACCTGAATCGTACCATTCTCAGGTAGGTTAGCAGAACTAACAGTAATAGTGTCACTATTACTACGGCGTACAGTCATCCCCTGCATAAGTGTGAGAAAGTTATCGAGTGGGGAAATATTGCAGTTAGCAGCATCAGCGGCTTGTGTACGGTATTGGGTGGGAATGACTATCTTGGGATTGAGAACTTGAATCGCCTGCTTAGCTTCTTGGGCATTGTAGGCTTTTGGACCACCACCCACAGGGATGAACGCCAGATCAGGACGACCCATGAGAATTTTTTGCTCAATCGAAATGGGTGCAGCAGCGCCTCCTAAATGGAGGAGACTAATTCCCCCTTGCTTCCAAACCCAAGCGGTATTTGTGCCAAACTGCTTACCACCTCTACGGTCATGGTCTATGGTAATTCCCTGTAACTTGATCCCTTTGAAGTCGTAAACCCCTGTTTCGTAAATTAACTTGGGATTCCCTGGTAGACCTTCTACGACACCTTCATCCAGCAATTGACTGCTAACCAGCACTAAATCTGCTGCAACTTTTGGTGGGCGATAACCTGCGGTACAACCGACCGACCGAAAGGGATTTACGAGAATTTTTGTACCACTACCAGTAAACAGAAAGCAACTATGACCTAACCACTGAATTGATAGTGAACTGCTAGATTGGGCGACAGCCTGAAATTCAGATCCTACGTTAGTAACCAAAGCTGTTACCAACCCTGCCCCACCATAGCCCATCAACTGTCGTCGTTTCATTAATTGCGCTCTCTCGACTGTAACTGTTCCAGAAAGTTTCGCAGTAACTGCTTTCCTAAATTTGTCAGGACACTCTCTGGGTGAAACTGGACGCCCTCAATGTGAGGATAGTTCCGGTGTCGCACTCCCATGATTGTGCCATCTTCAACCCAAGCGGTAATTTCCAACACATCTGGGCAAGTGAGGCGGTCTATCACTAAACTATGATACCGGGTTGCGGTCATCGGATTCTCTAATCCTTGGAAAACACCTACTCCAGTGTGATAAACCTGAGAAGTTTTGCCGTGCATTAACTCTGGTGCAGAAACAATTTTACCGCCGAACACTTGACCAATGCTTTGATGCCCCAAACAAACCCCCAAAATCGGGAAGCTAGGTCCAAGGTGTTCAATTAAATCTAGGGAAATTCCGGCGTCTTCTGGACGACCTGGTCCTGGGGAAATGACAACGACCTCCGGCTTGAGAGCAAGAATCTCATCTAAGGAGATCTTATCGTTGCGAAAAACCTGAATATCAGATGCCACTGGGAAATCAGCCGCCAGTTCTCCCAGATACTGTACCAAGTTATAGGTAAAACTGTCGTAATTATCTATGACTATAATCACAGCTTATAACTCCTGGTGTCTACCAATTATTCCTTTTTGTTTGATTCTCACCAGATTTTAATCGCTGTCAACATCATTTTGATACAGATCAGGATATTACTTAAAAAGTAGACAGAATTAAGGCTAACAGAGGAGGGAGTAAGAGCATAGCAGCTACCAGCACCGCCACCAAAGCAGAAACCAGTACCGCACCAGCCGCACAATCTTTGGCAATTTTTGCCAATTCATGGTATGTTTGCTTAACTGTTAAGTCAACGACAGACTCAATCGCTGTATTTAGTAACTCCAACGCCAAAACTAAACCGCTCGTGATTCCAATTACTGCTATTTCCACTGCTTTTAAGTGTAAAAAAATGCCCAAGCAGATTGCTAGAACACAGACACATAAATGAATCCGAAAATTGCGTTGAGTTTTAAACGCGTAGCTGATTCCAGCCCAGGCATACTTAAAACTAGTGAATAAATTAGAAGCAACTTGCCAGGATAGTTCCCGTTGCTTAGTGACGACTGTTTCTAAGTGGTTGGGTGTTGGTGGCAAAGACACTTGTTGAGGCACTAAGTGGTTGGGTGTTGGTAGCGAAGAGACTTGTTGAGGCATAGGCATAAAAGTATCACAGCAAAGTGGTGAAATAGTAGCTTTCGCCTAGTTTAGGAAATTTTCTTAATTGAGATTATAAAAGAGCATTAACAAATAACACTTAACATTTAGGCTTTATTGCTATTCTATGTCAATAGCAATACCGACTGTCTCCAGTAATATTACTTGCTGTTTTAGCATTTGGCTCAAGCTTTCTTCATCTGGATGATCCCAACCCAGCAAATGCAGTAACCCATGAGATGCTAACCAAGCTAGCTCAGTTGGCAAGGGGTGTTCCTGCTGTTGAGCTTGCCGTTTAGCTGTATCGATAGAAATCACAATATCACCAAGATATAAAGATTCGGAGGCTAGCATTTCTGCTGCCTGAGGATAGTCTACCTCTAATGCTGCAAAGGCTAAAACGTCTGTCGGCTTATTCTGGTGACGATACTGAGCATTCAGCGCTTGAATCTCAGTATCGTTTGTTAAACGTAGTCCTAATTCATAAATTGGTGATTTGGGAATACTAAGGTGCAGTATTTCCAGCCAGCGTTCAAACCAGTTTTCCCAAGTTTGGGCAGTAATTTGGGCATCAGTATCACCACAATTTACAGCTTCTACAAGGGAAGGCTGATCAAAAAAATCTTGCAAACACAGTTCAACTCCCACTTTTGTCCACAAAGTCTCCTTTAGATTGTTAGTTGTTTGTTGTTGGTTGCCGCTTAACCAGTCGAACGCACTGGCTGACCACTAACTACTAACCACTAACCATCGTTCAGCCAGTTAAGTAGGCAAGACCAACGAGTACAGCTAAAAGCCCTACAGTCGTCAACGCAAAATGTTTCAGGGAGGTGCCACGCTTCTGCACCATGTTTCGCATGGCAAGTTTCACGTGGCTAGGTTGCGGTTCCGTGGAATAAGAGTTGCTCATGATGATCCCATAACAAACTCTTTTAATACTGTAACAGTTTGTTTAGCCCACTGCTGCCACGTTGGCAAACTGGGGAGTTGTTAGTTGTTCGCCAGTGCGTTGGTGAGGCAGCTCTCTCCTTTGGAGAACACAGCAGTTGCTTTCAGTCGCAAGGAGGAGCCAGTGCCCCTATACGGGTTTCCCCCAATTAAGTAGGGGTGCTTTCTAAAATCTGGTTTTCTTGCCGTAGATAGGCTTGGATGAACATGTCTAGGTCGCCGTTCATCACATCCGCGATCGCAGTCGTCTCCTCATTAGTACGCAAATCCTTTACCATTTGGTAAGGATGAAAAACGTAGTTACGGATTTGGTTGCCCCAAGAAGCTTCCACCATATCACCCCGAATTTCAGCGATTTCCGAAGCACGTTGCTGTTTAGCAACGACTAGTAGCTTTGCTTTGAGGCGAGCGAGGGCTTTCTCTTTATTTTGTAGTTGACTGCGTTCTTCAGTACAACGCACAGCGATGCCTGTGGGAATATGAACAACCCGCACTGCTGTTTCTACTTTGTTGACATTTTGCCCACCCTTACCACCAGCCCTAGAGGTAGTAATTTCCAAGTCCTTGTCTGGAATTTCCAGACGTACAGTGTGGTCTAGTAGGGGCATTACTTCCACCCCAGCGAAACTGGTTTGCCGCTTACCATTAGCATTGAAAGGTGAAATTCGCACCAAGCGATGAGTACCTGTCTCAGGTCGCAAATAGCCATAGGCATAGCGACCTGTAATTTCCAAGGTTGCCGATTTAATTCCTGCTTCATCACCCTCAGAAAGTTCAATTGAATGTACCTTATAGCCGTGGTCTTGTCCCCAACGGGTGTACATCCGTACCAGCATTTCTGCCCAGTCTTGGGCATCAGTGCCACCTGCACCTGCGTTAATCGTTAGTACCGCGCCTTCTTCATCGTAGGGATCGGAAAGTAACTGTTGCAACTCCCACTGGTCGAGTTCGCGATTCAGCTTGGTAATGGTAGATTCCGCTTCTTGTAGCAGACCCTCATCCGCGTCTAACTCCAAAAGTTCTAATACTGCCTTCGAGTCTTCCAGACTGGTTTGCCACTGGTGATACTGTTGGAGGTGCGCTTTTAGGTCGTTGAGTTCTTGCAGCGTTGCTTGGGCTTTTATTTGGTCATCCCAGAATTCTGGTTGGGCTGCTATTTTTTCCAGGTCTTGGATTTTAGCGGTAAGTGCAGGGATGTCAAAGATAGTCCTGGGTTTTACCCAGGCGATTAGACAACGTTTCGATTTCGCGTTTGAGTTCTAATACGTCCATAGTGTTTGCTATTGTAGTGCGATCACTCTGTATCTTTTTAATTTTATCCATTTTGGACTAAATACACACGATAAAAAAACCGTGGCGATCGCCTGCTGACCACGGCTGATTATTTAACACAAACAAATGTTATTCAACCTTTCTTAATCACGGCTGTTGATGGCAATGAGCAACCGCAAAATAAAGATGAAAAGGTTGATGTAGGTCAAGTACATCGACAAAGCAGCAGGTAAGTACTCGTCATCGCGGTAGGTGCGCGGCAGGATGTAGAAATCGACGACAGATACCCCAGCAAATAGAAACACGCCCAAGCCTGAGATGGCGATTTCCAACCAAGTCGGCGTGTAAACACCAAACAAAGCAAACACAAACTGGGTGAGGCAGACAACAACCAAGGCAATGATGCCGAGAGAGAGCGTTTTCGTCAACGCCATGCCGTCTTGCTCTGAGAGATTTGAGCCAATTTGACGGGCTGCAATAAATGTGACACCACAACCTAGAGCGGCAAAGCCAATGCCTGGTATGCCCACATTCGGGGTTCTTAGTGCCACATATACCAAACCACTAAGGGTATATCCCGACAATAGGCTGTAGGTTGCCAGCAGGGGTAGTGCAACTTTCTTATTACCCTTTTGGGCAACATTTTGGGCAACGAAGAACAGAATCAACTCCAGGATCACCGCACCAATTACGGTGGGAAAGAACAGTTGGGGGTTAGCGCGGATCATGCCAAGTCCGCCGTAGGTTCCTAGTGCGGTTAGCATCAGACCACCACCAACGTAGGGCAGAGCGTTGGCAATCACATTAGGACCAACGAGGGCTTGAGTTCGAGCTTGCGCGATCGCTTCACGGAAGTTGCTTGTACTACTCATAATTTCTTTTTAGTCAAACGGTTCCTCTTTACTACCATTGTTACCTACATCATCGCCTAGCAGCCATGTGGTATATCACAAAAGTTGGCGCTTTTTTACCTTCTGTTTGGCTAATTTTAACTAAAAACTCTAGATAAATCTCCGTATAAATGCTGAAAGGTAAAGTGGGCCTTCTTGTAAGTTCAGTAGAACAACGATGGTTTCTTCAGCCTCTGTTTAGGAAAATAATTTCAGATTGAATTAAGGTTCACGCAACTCAACGTTTTTCTAAAAACGAGTTGCCACAAAGGATTTTTTATGACATCACATCAGTCCTCTGTGCGGTATGATGGTATAGAATTATTGCACTTATACCACCAAAATCCCTCTATTAAACTGCGTAATCAACTTGTACAGTTACACACTGGTTTAGTGCGGAAGATGGCTCATAAATTTAGCCATCAATGTAATGAACCTTATGAGGATTTGGAGCAAATTGGTTATTTTGGTTTAATCAGGGCAATTGAACGTTTCGACCCAAGCCAAGGATATGCTTTCAGTTCTTTTGCCGTACCATACATTCGGGGTGAAATGCTGCACTTTTTGCGCGATCGCAGTACTCTATTAAAAATTCCCCGTCGTTGGCAAGAACTTTATAATGAGGGTCAAAAGGTTCGCAAAGAATTGGCAGTTTCTTTGGGTCGCCCTCCTAAGGATGCAGAAATTGCCAGTATTCTTCAAGTATCTTTACCAGAATGGCAAGAAACCAAGTTAGCGGCTCAAAACCGTATGCCTTTGAGTTTAGATGCTACTGTAGTTCACTACGTTGATTGCCAAATAACCTTAGGTGAAGCCCTTCCTTGTCCCCGTTCAGTTGCTTTCCAGCAACAACAAGAAGAAAGGCAACAACTTCAAGGAGCAATAAGTATGTTAGAAGAAAAGCCCCGTATGGCAGTTGAAATGGTTTTTTTGAAAGAACTTTCTCGCAAAGACGCTGCCAAGAATATTGGCACCAGTCCTATGACGGTAACGCGGTATCTACAAAAGGGAGTTCAGGATCTCATGTCTATGTTAATATCACAGGCGGTGGCAACATGATTTTAAGTAGGTCGGCACAAATAAAGCTAACTGGCTATGGTCGTCATTTGTCCTTTGTCATTGGTCATTGGTAAGGGTTTCAAGCCTGTTTACGTTTCTTTCCATAGTTCTGTTTATTCCCGCCGACTTATTTAGTCATTAGTCATTAGTTATTATGCAAAGGACAAATGACTGACTATTTATCGAGATTTTAAATCAGCGATCGCCCCTTTGGTCATGGCAGCAATGGCTTTATCGGTCGCTTTTGGCAAATGGTAATACTTGCCTCCAGATGTTTTTGCTAACTCCTTAGCAAACCCAGTGGAAACAAATTTACTCTCAGTATCAATCATCAACAACTGCATGCCTGAGGCACGTATTTTAGCGGCAATTTCTAACAATTCCGCTTTGATATCGGGCTTTTGGTCTGGTTCTAGCTGTTCACCTAAAGAACGTGCCAAGGGAATATTACCCCGTCCATCGGTTATCGCTACAATTACCACTTGCCCAATATCTCCACTCCTAACCGCATTCAAGCCGACACGCACAGCTTGGGTTAAACCATGAGCTAGCGGCGAACCACCACCACAGGGCAGTCTTTCCAAGCGGTTACGCGCTAGAGCTATGGAACGCGTCGGGGGCAATAACACCTCTGCCTGTTCTCCCCGAAAGGGGATTAAAGCTACTTGGTCGCGGTTTTGATAAGCTTCTGTCAACAACTGCATTACCGCACCTTTAGCCGACTGCATCCGGTTCAGCGCCATGGAGCCAGAAGCATCCACTACAAATACTACCAAAGCCCCTGCTTTGCGTACCAAGCGCTTGGCGCGGATATCACTTTGTTCTACAAATACCCGCTTTTGTGGAGATGAGGGAGAAGAATTGCTTCCTTGTCCCCTTGTCCCATACCTTTCTCGTCGTGCTTTTTGATAAGGGGCAGCAGCTCTAAGGGTGGCATCTACAGCAATGCGTCGCACTTTCCCTTTAGGTAACATCGGCTTAACGTAGCGTCCTCTGTCTTCGGACTCGATTAAGCTGCGACTGCCGGATTTACCTTGCCGCTGTGCCATTTGAGCAAAATAAAGCACGCTAGGGTCAAGGATTACCCCCTCAGGGTCAAAGATAAATTCTTCTGGAATACTAGGTGGTTCTTGTTCTGGTTGTTCGGGTTTTTCTTCCTGTTCCTGTTGTTCTTGATTTGATTCGTCTTCTGGTTCTTCTTGATCCTGCGGCGGTGGTGGGGGTGGTGGCGGGGTGGATGGTTCTTCTGGTGGTGGAGGCACAACAGTTGCCCGTGGCACGATCACCAATTCCACAGCATGCCGCAAATCTTCAGCATTCACTTGTGCACGCCCATCCAAAGCCGCTGCTGCTTTGGCAACCCGCGTGGCAAATAATTCGGCGCGATGTCCCTGCACACCAGCACGAATTGCCTCATCCACAAGGTAGGCAATTTGTTCGTGGGTGATGTGAACTTCTTTGAGCCATTCCCGTGCCAGGATGATTTGGGTTTTGAGGTCGTCTATATCTTCACTGTACTGCTGAAGAAATTCTTGGGGAGAACGCGAGTAGTCGATCACTTGCTCTACTGCTTGTACTCTTTGATCTAAACCAAGTACACCATTAGCAGAAAGGGCGATGGCAATTCTATCTAGCAAATGCTCTCGCAGTGCTCCTTCTTCTGGGTTATAGGTAGCAATAAACAGCGATTTGCTCTGATGTTGAAAACTAATACCCTCTCTTTCTATCTGGTTGCGTCCCTCAGATAATACTGCTAAAAGCTGATTAGATATTTGATCATCTAATAAATTAATTTCATCCACATAAAGGACACCTCGGTTTGCTTGGGCCAGCAAACCTGGCTGAAAAACTGTTTCCCCTTGTTTTACTGACTGTTCCACATCCACAGAACCAAGGAGCCGATCTTCTGTCACTCCCAGAGGAATTTGCACAAAGGGTGTGGGAATAATTTCTGTCTCTATTGTGGAGTGGGCATCCTGCCCGCCCTCGGACAATGGCAGGCACTCGGAGTAGTCCACAGATGCCAACAGTTGATCATCCCATTCTTCTGGGTGGTTAGGTGAAGAGTTGCTGATGGAACCTTTAACAACTTCAATTGGTGGGAGAAGGGCATGGATGGCACGCGCCATGACAGATTTTGCCGTGCCACGACGACCTGCAAGAGCCACTCCCCCCAATCCCGGATCGACCGCTACTAGTAGTAAGGCTAATTTAATTGCTTCTTGACCGACTACCGCAGTCAGGGGAAAGGCTGTACTCAGAGGAGAGATCGTAGGCGCAGGCATGGTTTACATTATTGCTAGTCCAGCTTTTTAGCATAGCAAAACCTGACTACCCCTTTACCTCATTCTGACCAAGCGACTTTGACAAGGAGAGTTTAAGCGGCGAACGGGCGATCGCTTTCTTTGGGGCATCGCTTGCGGCTAGTCGAAGAAAGGTTTGCGTGTTCAGGTTCCATCTCTACCTATTACTTGCCAATAACTTACTAACTGAGTAAGGTATGTCATAAGTAGTCAGCTTTAAACTAATCTCATTACGAGTGGGAAATCCTATTTATATGAAAGAAAGTATACAAATGATTGAGGTTATGAAGGATAGCGATTTCACTCAGAGCAAATATGTACAAGTCACTGACTCTTCAATTAAAAGAAAGGCTCTTTACGAAAAATTTCAGTCTAAAATTATTCATAATCCTTCTTTGGATAGAACTTTGGTTAGTTTTCAGGCAAATAAACAAGCTCCATTTTCTGCCTGGTTCAAGTATAGGGAAGGTTTTTCCGAAAAGTTAGTTACCTATCTTCTTCAAAACTTAAAGCCACAACCAGGTATTCTACTCGATCCATTTTCGGGAGGTGGTTCCGCTCTGTTTGCTGCAAGTGACTTAGGGTGGCAAACTAAGGGAATTGAACTTTTACCTGTGGGCTTTTTTGCAACAAAAGCTCGACTATTAGCTCAAAAAATTAATATTGATGCTTTCAATAACGTAGTTGCTGAACTTCTTCAAAAAATAAACTTTAAAGATTACTATGACCAACGCTATGCATTCAAGCACATTGCAATTACTCAAGGAGCATTTTCTTCAGTAAATGAAGAACAGCTTGTAGGATATATTTCTTATTGCCATAATTTTGTAACGAATGAAGATATTCGTACCCTACTTCTTTATGCCGCTTTTTGCATTCTTGAGGATATTAGCTACACCAGAAAAGATGGACAATATCTACGCTGGGATGCGCGTTCAGGTCGTTCTAAAGGGAAAACCGAATTTAATAAGGGAGAAATACTAACTTTTTATGATGCTATTTACCAAAAGCTGAAGCAAATAAAATCAGATTTAAATGTTGCTTCAGTCCAACTGAATTTATTTAGTGACAGTTTTACATCCCTATTTACAGCGATAAAATCTAGTGGTGAAGAAAATCTAGAACCTGAATTTTCCCAAGGCTCTTGTCTCGATATTCTTCCTACTTTGCAAGCAAGCAGCATTGATTTTGTAATGACATCGCCACCCTATGTCAACCGATACGACTACACTCGCACATATGCACTTGAGCTTGTTTTTCTAGGGTGTAGCGAAGAAAAAATAAAGCATTTACGTCAGACAATGTTGTCATGCACTGTAGAAAACCGTGATAAACGCTCTTATTTAGAGCATTATTATATGAGTATAGGACGGCAGCAGGATTTCTCTAGAGTAGATTACACCTTCCAACATCAAGCGGCGTTACATGAAGTACTAACAATTCTCGAAGCTTATAGAAAAGAAGGGAAGTTGAATAATGCAAACATTGCTAAAATGGTGCGTAATTACTTTTACGAGATGTGCTTTGTAACGTATGAATTAGCTCGAATCCTCAAACCTGGTGGCATAGTCGCAATGGTAAACGACAACGTCCGGTATGCTGGAGAAGAAGTGCCTGTAGACCTTATTTTATCTGATATAGCAGAGTCTTTCGGTTTGATAACACGGCACATTTGGACATTAGGGCGTGGAAAAGGTAATAGTAGCCAGCAAATGGAAAATCACGGTCGCTCAGAGCTTCGTAAATGTGTATATATTTGGGAAAAGCAAGCACCGTGACACAAGATGAAACTTATCTCTTAACTGAAGCAAATCGGATAAACTATCGGTTGCGTTCAACCTTCTTTTATCGCAAACTTAAGGAATACAATACACTATCCTTTCGTGGGCGAATTGATGGATTATTACCCGTCAAGCATTTATACAGTTGGGAAGATAAGGCAAACTGGGGTATTGGGGAAGATGCGTTTGCGTACATCAATAGACGTGCTAATTTGGAGCTAATTCAAGTATTTTGCCACCCCAGGTTAATTCGAGAACACTCTAGATTATTAGCTTACTATCGTAATACTGCGGCGCTTTCTCAGAAAGCGGTTAAGTACTTAGTAGGGATAGATGTTAAGAGGATTGAAACTGATGAAGAAAATCGGTATCCTCTGACTGAAGACAAAGCTTTAGCAATTTCCCGGCTTTTTAATGAACATATATCGTTGATTATTGATAGCTCTATAGAAAGTCTTACAGAGGAGGAATTGTATGGAATACTACTAGCGTCAACTGGGTCACAAATTGACGGTTCATGGCGTAACGCTATCGGGGAAGAAGCAGAAAAAGTTGTCCAGCGACTTCTTTTAAAAGAGGCTAAAGAACGCAATCTTATTGCTGCTTTAATACCGCGTGTAGGTACAGTAATTGAACTATATAATTCCGATAAGCTTGAGGAACAACTAGGAAATATTGAGCGCTACAGAGGTGTGATGTTAGCTACTCGCACCTCAATACTTTTTTCTAGTGAGCCAGATATTTCACTTTTAAACAATCAGGGAACAACAGTAGGTGTAATTGAGGTAAAAGGAGGTGCTGACCCTGCCGGAGCACTTGAACGTTATGGTGCTGCGAAAAAATCTTTTGAGGAAGCCTTTCGCCGGAATCCGAAAGTAAAAACAATTCTCGTTGCTAGTTGTATTACCGCTGAGGTACATACTCGTATTCAGAATGATCCCACAATCTCTACCTATTTCAACCTGACGGAAATACTAACTGATGACTCAAAACAATACTACAAGTTTGTACAAGAGGTCTTTTCACTTATAGGGTCGTAAGTAGTAATATAGTATTTTGTACTACGAAGGTTTGCACCAAATCCCTTGGGACTTTTATAATAAAAAGTTGAATTGGCATGGTCATCACTGGTTTGTATAGGTATCTAACTTCTGATCACCCCTGATTAAGCTTTTTATGAGACGTTGCACAATTATGTACGGCATCTATTACGATGGACTGAATATGTACAGCATCCCAACCCGGTGTTAGCAGTCAAAGAGTTTTGCCAACAAATTAGGACGTAAACTAAAAGTTAAAAGTCACAAGAGACAGTCTTGAAACTATGTATTCTCCATTTCCAGGGATGAATCCTTATCTAGAAAATTCTGTATTTTGGTCAGAGGTACACCACAGGTTAATTACTGCAATCGCAGATGCAGTAGAACCCCATATACCTCCTCAATATCGAGTAGGTATCGAGCAGCGTACCTATTTAAACGATGACTCAGATTCAGTATTAGTAGGTATTCCTGATGTTGCTGTATTCTCTCAACAGTCAGCAACCAAAAAACATTCATCAACTACTACTCAAGTTTCTACATCTGAAGCGATAACTGTGACAATGCCCATGCCAGAAAATGTTACAGAAAACTACTTAGAAATTAGAGAAGTGGGAACGGGTTTTGTGATCGCAGCCATTGAGATTTTATCTCCGAAAAATAAACGAGCAGGTGAAGGGCGAAAAGCGTATGAACTTAAGCGACGACAAGTCTTGGCGAGTCTCACCCATCTCATAGAAATTGACTTGCTTAGGAATGGCAAACCGATGACAATTTTAGGGGAAGTTCCAACAACAGATTATCGCATAGTGGTTAGTAGAAGCGAAAGTCGCCCCCAAGCCCAATTATACGGTTTTAGTATACATGAAAAGATTCCTGTATTTCCATTACCTTTGCAGTCAGGAGATACAGAACCAATTTTAAATTTGCAAGCTTTATTAAATGCAGTGTACAGTCGTGCCAGATATTACTTAGCAATAGATTACACTCAAGAACCAGTACCGTCGTTAAAAGCAGAGGACGCAGTATGGGCGGATACACTTTTGCGAGAACAAGGACTGCGAATATGATCGCACACTTGCTCGGCGAAGTCACTCGTCAAAAGTAAGAACCCCATAAATAAATCGCGTAGCGCAGGAACGCTGTGCGTGGAGGTTTTTGACGAGTGACGAGTCACTTTGAGCGTTCGCGCAGCGGCGAGGAATTGGGAGAAGCGAGTTGTCATCCTTGGTATGCTATTATCTATTATGTGTGCTCAAACACAAAATGTTGGATGCAGTCTCAGTTGTAGGATTCAAAATATTTTGACGACAGGGCAGTCTAGTACCGCTGCGCGTTCGTCAAAAGTCACTCGTTCAAAAGTCACTCATAATTGTATTCCGGACTTTTGCGCCATTTTGTAGACCGAAGGGCTTCCTCGCCTAGTATGGTAGGTTTCTTGACGCGCCCGCTGTACTAGCTATAATCCTGGATCTGATACTTTAACCAATTAAATGTGTAAGAGCGCGAATTTTGTCATCAGGGAGCATTCATTTCCGGAAAATTTCCTGAACAAGACAGATTGATTAATGCTAATGCACAAACTTCTGCTCTTCCAAGATGAAGAACTTCTGCGCCGTGCGCTTACCCACCGTTCTTATGTTCACGAAAACCCCCAAGAAGGCGAACAGAACGAACGCCTAGAGTTTCTTGGTGATGCCTTGCTCAACTTCTTGAGTGGCGAGTATCTCTATGGTCGTTATCCGTTCAAGGGAGAAGATGAATTAACTCGTCGGCGTTCGGCACTGGTAGATGAGAAGCAGCTAGCAAAGTTCGCTATTGAGGTAGGTTTAAACTTACGGATGCGGTTAGGTAAAGGTGCTATGCGAGAGGGAGGCGAACATAATCCCAATTTGCTCAGCAGCACTTTTGAAGCAGTCATCGGTGCTTACTATCTAGACAACAATTCAAATATTGTTGCCCTTCGTGCTGTTGTGGAACCACTCTTTAACTCTGTGCCTGAAAGCATAGTAGAGTCTCGCTCTAATGTAGACTCGAAGAATAGACTTCAGGAGTGGGTACAGCGCAACGTTACCCTAACTCCTCCTAAGTATGTCACCGTCCAAGCAGGAGGTTTTTCTCACGCTCCAGAGTTCATAGCCAGAGTATTTGTGGATGAAAAAGAGTACGGACTCGGTAAGGGACGCAATAAAAAAGATGCTGAAAAGTCTGCGGCTGAGGATGCGCTAGCTAAGCTGAAAAAACGAGGATTGTTGTGAAAACTAGGGAGTCAGGAGTC
>CAZZXJ010000023.1:0-22219 GCA_964657905.1 uncultured Stigonema sp. | reverse complement strand
TGTACATTCGCAAATTATATGTCGCGATTCGCAAATTAGGTCGCAACTGCCTTTAAAGCCTGGAAACTTTATTGTGTAACTATCATAAGCTATTTACCCCAAAAAAAGACAAATTCAGGCAATTCGCATATTGAATGTCGCAAATATAAAATTAGCAAATTGAATGTCGTTTGTTAAGATTTAGGTATTTAGCAAATTAGATGTCGCATTTTTGAATAATTCATGGTACATTAATACTTTAATTATTCATGAGTGGGTTTCACTCTAATGGCAGACGAAGAATTTGAATTCACTAAAGAATTGACACAAGTTCCAGATGCTATTTTGCTTGACAAGAGTAATTTTGTCGTAGATCCATCGCAAATTATTCTGGAAACTTCGGATAGGCAAAAACTGACATTTCATCTTATCCAGTGGCTTGCTGAATCACCCAATCGCACTATTAAGTCTCAGAGAAAGCAGGCAATTGCAAATACTCTTAGTGTTTCGACTCGCCAGGTGGAACGTCTTCTTAAGCAATACGATCAAGACACGTTAAGAGAGTCAGCAGGAATAGAACGAGCCGATAAGGGAAAATATCGAGTTAGCGAATATTGGCAAGACTTCATCAAAACAATTTACGAAAAGAGTCTTAAAGATAAACATCCAATATCGCCAGCGTCAGTAGTGCGGGAAGTGAAGCGACACGCGATTGTTGACCTTGGGCTTAAGCCAGGAGATTTTCCTCATCAAGCTACCGTTTATAGAATTTTAGATCCTTTAATCGAGCAACATAAACGCAAGACAAGAGTTAGAAATCCAGGTTCGGGATCTTGGATGACAGTTGTAACACGAGATGGGCAGCTACTGAAGGCTGACTTTAGTAACCAAATTATTCAATGCGACCATACTAAACTGGATGTTCGCATAGTTGATAGTGATGGTAATTTATTGTCTGACCGTCCTTGGCTAACTACTATTGTGGATACTTATTCAAGCTGTGTTGTGGGTTTCCGCTTATGGATCAAACAACCAGGTTCTACAGAGGTGGCTTTAGCCTTAAGACACGCTATTTTGCCCAAAAACTATCCTGATGACTATCAGCTAAATAAAGTTTGGGAAATATGCGGGCCTCCTTTTCAATATTTTTTTACTGATGGTGGCAAAGATTTTCGCTCAAAACATCTAAAAGCCATTGGCAAGAAACTAGGATTTCAGTGCGAATTACGCGATCGCCCACCTGAAGGTGGAATTGTAGAACGGATTTTCAAAACGGTTAATACTCAAGTTCTTAAAGACCTACCTGGTTATACAGGGGCAAATGTTGAAGAACGCCCCAAAGGTACAGAGAAAGAAGCTTGTTTGACAATACAGGATCTAGACAGAATTTTAGCTAGTTTCTTTTGTGACATTTATAACCACGAGCCTTATCCTAAAGAGCCTCGCGATACGAGATTTGAACGCTGGTTCAAGGGAATGGGAGCAAAACTGCCTCAGCCTTTGGATGAACGAGAATTAGATATCTGTTTGATGAAAGAAGCGCAACGAGTTGTTCAAGCGCATGGATCTATACAGTTTGAGACCCTAATTTATCGTGGAGAATCACTCAAGGCATATAGAGGTGAATATGTGACGCTGAGATACGACCCCGATCATATCCTGACTTTATATGTCTACAGTTGCGAAACTGATGATAATGTAGAAAATTTCTTGGACTATGCTCATGCAGTAAACATGGACACCCATGACCTGAGCTTAGAAGAATTAAAAGCCATCAATAAACACCGTAGTAAAGCGCGTAAGGAGCATTTTAATTATGATGCCTTATTAGCATTGGGTAAACGGAAGGAACTTGTAGAAGAACGTAAAGAGGACAAGAAGGAAAAAAGACGGTCAGAGCAAAAGCGTCTCCGTTCTGCATCCAAGAAAAGCTCAAATATTATTGAACTACGCAAAAGTATAGCTTCAACCTCTTTAAAGAAAGATGACCATCAGGAAGTTTTACCTGAGAGAGTTTGCACAGAAGAAATCAAGATTGAGAAGATAGAACCGCAACAACAGGAAAATCTTTCAGCGCCAACTAATACTCAAGAAGAGCAGAGACATAAGTTAGTTGTCTCTAACCGTCAAAAAAACTTGAAAAAGATGTGGTAAATTATGGCGCGAGCGCAACTTGCAACCCAATCCTTTGTTGAAGTATTAGCCCCACAGTTAGACCTCAAGGCTCAAATTGCTAAAACTATTGATATTGCGGAACTTTTCCGGACTTGTTTTATCACAACCGATCGGGCTTTAGAATGCTTCAAATGGTTAGATGAACTGCGTATCCTGAAACAATGTGGTCGTGTCATTGGTCCAAGAGATGTAGGAAAAAGCCGAGCCGCGCTTCACTATCGGGATGAGGACAAAAAACGAGTTTCCTATGTAAAAGCTTGGTCAGCATCAAGTTCTAAACGTCTATTTTCACAAATTCTGAAGGATATTAACCATGCTGCACCAACAGGTAAACGACAGGATTTACGTCCAAGATTAGCGGGTAGTCTTGAACTATTTGGACTAGAAATGGTGATTATTGATAATGCTGAAAACCTTCAAAAAGAGGCACTCATAGACTTAAAGCAACTTTTTGAAGAATGTCATATTCCTATTGTCTTAGTTGGAGGTAAGGAGTTAGATGATATCTTACAAGGTTGTAATTTGTTGACTAATTTTCCAATTTTGTATGAGTTTGAACGCTTGGAATACGATGATTTTAGAAAAACATTAAGTACAATTGAATTCGATATTCTATCTCTTCCAGAAGCGTCTAATTTAAGTGATGGGAATATATTTGAAATTTTAGCAGTTAGTACAAATGGGCGAATGGGAGTTTTGGAAAAAATCCTAACTAAGGCAGTTTTACATTCTCTCAAAAATGGATTGATTCGGGTTGATGAAAGCATTTTAGAAAAAATTGCTAGTCGTTATGGCAGAAAATATGTTCCCCTCGAAAGTAGAAATAGGAATGAATGAAGATGATGAAATTCTGCCAAAGTTGGGGTATATTGAACCATACATAGGTGAGAGCATTAGTCATTATTTGGGATAGATGATTTATCAGCGGCAGGGTTAGTGTGAAACCAAACTTTGACAGGTAAACGATCAACCAAATCAATGACCATCTGTGATAGCTTAAAAATGTGTACTTTTTGTCAATTCCTCTAAGGGGTGATAAAAATTTTAAACAAGAATGATAATTTTTGAGAGGGATGGTTCTCGCTTGTTTGCGACTGGACTGACGAGTCAGCACCAGCGCGATGCCTGCGGCGGGCTACGCCAACGCCAACACTCTGAGATCACCAAATATCGTTAGGCACACAAAAGTCAATTTGTACAGTGCGTAAGTCCTATTTTTAATAGTTAAGTACTCGAACACTTACTTTTCCTACTTTTTAGGTTTTAATAACGAAAAAATCACCTACTTTTTTTACTTTGAATAGTTATCACTTTTTGATATGTTATCAATAGTTGGACAATTTGATTTCAGCGTTCACGCTTTCAAGGAAAATAGACTCGTTTTATATCAACGTTATCTTGTGGTGTCATTTTAGCAATATTGTAAATGCTCAGAAAGCTTGTTGGAAACTGTGTTAGAGCAGCTTCTATAGAATTTCATCCTGTTAATGAATTTGTGATGAAATTACATCTAAAGATAGAGAAAAAATCTTAGAGCTACCTAGTAAGTTGATTAGAGGTAATTAGATTAATATCAAATCTGGTTGATGGCACAAACAATGTGAGCGCAATATAACGTACAGACCAAAAGATGACTCGAAAAGCCTACCCTAGCAATTTATCGGAACATGAGATCCTCACCGGGAGCATCCCACTTTCGTAAAATCATTACCCAAATTAGCGAGATTGCAAGGGTTTCAGACCTGGAAAATGGCTAACTTGCAAAAATGCGATGCTCCCATCCTCACCTGACGGGTTTACCCTCAGATTTGTTTGCACTTCCTTCCATTGCTCGCCCCATTTCTAACACACAGATCAATCTATCCACTATTAGATTCCCAGATACGGTTTATCCTACTAAATTCTGATGTTGTGACTTAAATCTACTTGCTGAAATAAGTTTTTTAGGAAGAAAATAATGACAAGCTTAATTCTTAACGCAACTAAGTCTAGCAATCAAATTCTAGAACAATTATCTGGTCATAATCTTAACCAGAAATTAATGAATCATGAGTTGTTCAAAAAATTTAGACAAAACCCTCTAAAGGAGGAAGACGTTACTTTTATCTTGAGTCAGTACTGGTACCCTTTAAACAATTTTCCTCACTTTTTATCTGGGTTAATTCATTGTACAGAACGTTTAGAAATTCAGACCTTTGTATCCAAGATTTTGTGGCAGGAATTAGGAGAGGGTAAATATCAAAGAGCGCACTCAGAAATTTACAAAACAACGATGTCTCATGTAGGACTCGATTTAGAAAAGATTCTCAATGGTCATCCTCTCAAAGAAACAACATCGTTATTAGAGGGTTTCAATTTACCGCTTAGCCAGCAAAATTACTTGAAAGCTTTGGGGTGTCTGTATAGTACAGAGGTTTCTGATTTAAGGATTGTTTCAAGTATTGGTAAAGCTGTGGAAAATTATACCAACACCCAAAAGCTGCCTTGGGTAACTATTCATGTTGTTCAAGAGCCTGATCACGTTGAAAATGTTGAGCAGGCTTTATCCGGCGAATTTGATAGCGAGCAGGAAAAGGAACTTATGCAAGGCGCAGAGGAAACGTTTACCTTGTGGATCAATTTCTTTGACGCGATCGGAAATTATTTGAAAATTTAAAGCCTTCGCTCTTGTTTTTAGTGTTACTTAAAGGATAAAGTGGGCGTTTTTTAATCATAAAGTGACCGCACTCCAGAACTTAATAGGGAAGAGTGTTTGAGAGGTTTGGATGCGTTAGCGAAGCTTAACGAAGTTATCGCCGCAGAGCGTGTACAACGGAAAATAAGCATTCCCGAAATCTTTTAGCGGTCACTTTATCCTTTAAAAGCGGCAATCTTATCCTTTAAACTACATTGAAGCGGCCAAATTATGGTTCTAGTCGCGGCAATCTTATCGTCCCACCGACACTAACTCAATCTTGTTATATTCCTAAATCTACTGTCAAGGATAAATTAACAATGCAGGGTAATTCTTCTAGAGAAAAGCAGCCACAACTCACAGGGGATGCGAAATCATTTCCCCTCTCGCACGGTCAACAAGCGATGTGGTTTCTCTACCAGATGGCACCCCAGAGCATTGCTTACAATATCTATACGACAGTACTGATAGGCTCAGAGTTAGACTTGGGGGCATGGCACCGAGCATGGCTTTATATTGTAGAACGTCATCAATTGCTGCGAACTACCTATACCGAGCGCGACGGTCAACCTGTTCAAGTCGTTCACCCATACCTTGAAGTTGATGTTAAGATGACAGATGCTTCTTCTTGGAGCGAAGACTACTTGAAGAAGCAAATTCTGGCAGAAGCTGACCGTCCCTACAACTTGGAAACCGGTCCAGTGCTGCGGGTACATCTGTTTACACGGTCGGCTCTTGAACACATCCAATTGCTCGCCATGCACCACATTGCTGGGGATATGTGGTCTTTTGACATACTGCTAGATGAACTCCGGGTTTTGTATGCCGCCGAAGTAAAAACATTGCCTCCAGCTTCAATACAGGTTGTTGAAAATTCTGACATTTCAAATTCCCAAAGAGATAATATCCGAGCGCTGCCGACGCTGTCATACACAGATTATGTGCGTTGGCAGACCGAGATGTTGGTAAGTTCTAAGGGCGAGCAACTCTCGGCATACTGGCATAAACAATTAGCGGGTGAGTTGCCGCTTTTAGATCTGCCTGTGGATAAACTGCGACCAAGCGTGCAGACTTATCGTGGAGCAACACACATCATTGAGCTAGATGAAGAACGGCTCCAAAAGCTCAGAGAACTGGAAAAAGCTGAAGGAGTAAGCCTTTACACAATTCTCCTTGCTGCTTTTTTTGTACAGCTTTATCGCTTATCGGGTCAAGAAGACATCCTGGTAGGCAGTCCGATGGCAGGTCGGTCAGATCGAAAGCCGTTTAAAGAAATTGTCGGCTACTTCACAAACCCAGTTGTATGCCGTGCGAATCTTTCTGGAAACCCCACCTTCCAAGAATTTCTGGATCAAGTACATCGTACAGTTTTCGGGGCACTCAGGCATCAAGATTATCCTTTTCCCCTGTTAGTAAAACAGCTTGCGCCCCAGAGAGATACTAGCCGTTCCCCTCTGTTCCAAGTTTTATTCACTTGGCAAAAGCATCGTTGGTACGACAAAGCCCAAAAATCACCACTTTCACAGAAAAAAAAGCTTCTAGTGATGTCGCCATATTCTATAGAAGGACTTCAACGGGGAGCAGCATTTGACCTAAATTTGGCTGTCGTTGAAGCTGGTAGTTCCCTTCAGCTTTGCTGGCAATACAACACTGACCTGTTTGATGATTCCACGATCGCGAGGCAGATCCGGCATTTCCAGACCTTACTGGAGGGAATCGTAACTAATCCAGAACAGCGGGTTTCTGAATTGCCCCTGCTAACAGAGCGAGAGCGGTACCAGTTACTAGTGGAATGGAACAACACCACAAAAGAGTATCCCTTCGATAAGTGTATCCACCAGCTGTTTGAGGAACAGGTCTTGCGATCGCCTGATGCCATTGCAGTGGTTTTTGAAGATAAACAGTTGACCTACCGAGAGCTGAACCAACGGGCGAACAGAATAGCACATCACTTGAAAACTCTGGGCGTGGGACCAGAAGTTTTAGTGGGAATTTGTGTAGAGCGCTCCCTAGAGATGGTAGTGGGATTGCTTGGTATCCTCAAGGCTGGTGGAGCGTATGTGCCATTAGACCCTGCTTATCCCCAAGAGCGATTAGCCTACGTATTGAATGATTCTCAGGTATCTGTGCTCCTGACCCAGGAGAAGTTCTTCGCCCTGCTAGCCCAGCAGGATGTACCTGTGCTTAGTTTGGATAAAGACTGGGGTACAATCTCACTTGAGAGTGAGGAGAATCCAGTCAGTGATGTTAAGCCGGAGAACTTGGCTTATGTAATTTATACTTCGGGTTCTACAGGCAATCCCAAAGGTGTTTTGATTAACCATCACAATGTAGTTCGTCTATTTGCAGCTACGAAGTCTTGGTTTAACTTTAGCGCT
Source organism: uncultured Stigonema sp. (assembly GCA_964657905.1). Classification (GTDB taxonomy): domain Bacteria; phylum Cyanobacteriota; class Cyanobacteriia; order Cyanobacteriales; family Nostocaceae; genus Stigonema. Next base: position 15,013 of record CAZZXJ010000023.1, on the reverse strand, counting down.
CGCGATGTATGGACATTATTCCACTCATATGCGTTCGATTTCTCAGTCTGGGAAATTGGTGGGGCTTTAATCTCCGGTGGAAGACTCGTGATAGTGCCTTACTTGGTCAGTCGGGAGCCCGAAGCTTTCTACGACTTGTTATGTCAAGAAAAAGTAACAGTTCTCAATCAGACCCCTTCAGCCTTCCGTCAGCTAATCAAAGCTGAACAATCAAAAGGAACTGCGCCCAATTTGAAGTTGCGCCTAGTCATCTTTGGCGGAGAAGCACTTGAGTTACAAAGCCTAAAACCTTGGTTTGAGCGACACGGAGACCAGTTGCCCCAGTTAATCAATATGTACGGCATCACAGAAACTACCGTACACGTCACCTATCGCCCACTGACAAGAGCCGATCTCAACATCGGGAGTAGTATGATTGGCTCTCCCATCCCCGATTTACAGGTTTATATACTCGACCAAAACCTACAACCAGTTCCAATTGGAGTCAAGGGCGAAATACACGTCGGTGGTGCAGGTCTGGCGAGAGGCTATCTCAATCGCCCTGACTTGACCGCCTATAAATTCATTCCCAACCTCTTTAGCCACAAACAGGGCGATCGCCTCTACAAAACAGGTGACTTAGCCCGCTATCTCAGTGATGGTAACATAGAGTACCTTGGTCGCATCGACCATCAAGTGAAGATTCGCGGTTTCCGCATCGAATTAGGGGAAATTGAAACCGTACTCACCGCACACTCACAAGTATTAGAAGCAGCAGTCATTGAGCGAGAAAATACTGAGGGCAACAAGAGTCTAGTCGCTTATGTAGTCGCTCGCTCACAATCTTCAATCAAAAATAAATTGCGGGACTTCCTCAAACAGAAGCTACCCGACTACATGGTGCCGGGAATTTTTGTAATTTTGGATGCGCTGCCGCTTACCCCCAATGGAAAGGTAGACCGTCGGGCCCTGCCAGCGCCTTCTTTGAGCAATGATTCAGATAGCTTGGTTTTCCCTCGTACTTCAAATGAAGAAATTCTAGCAGGCATATGGAAAGATGTCTTAGGACTAGAAATTGTCGGCGTTCACGACAACTTCTTTGAATTAGGTGGCGATTCCATCATTAGCTTTCAAATTATCGCCCGTGCCAATCAAGCGGGTCTACAAATCACCACCAAACAACTCTTTCAACACCAAACTATCGCCTCTTTAGCTCTTGTAGCAAGTACGACTTCATCCATAAAAGCCGATCAAGGTTTAGTGACTGGAGTTGTTCCCCTAACCCCAATTCAGCATTGGTTCTTCGACCAGAATTGGAGCGAACCGAACCACTTTAACCAATCGATGCTGCTCGTTGTACCACCAGACCTAAAACCAGAGTTATTGGAGCAGGTGGTCAAAGAGTTAATGGTACATCACGATGCCCTGCGGATGCAGTTTGTGCGCGATTCCTCAGGATGGCAGCAGATCTTAACCGATGACTGCAAAGAAGTCCCCTTACTCGTTATCGATTTGTCAGCGATTGGAGTTGGGGAACACAAAGCTGCCATAGAGCAAAGAGCAGCCAAATTGCAAACGACGTTGAACCTGGAAGAAGGACCACTGCTACGTGTGGTACTGTTTAATTTGGGCAGCGATCGCCCCGGTCGGTTGCTGTTAATTATTCATCACCTAGTAGTGGACGGGGTTTCATGGCGAATTTTGTTAGAAGATATTGCGAGGGCTTGCCAACAATTGGAGCAAGGCTCTCGCATTCAACTGCCGCCCAAAACCACTTCCTTTAAGAATTGGGCTATCCGCCAGAGGGACTTCGGGCTCTTGCCTGCCCAAAAGCAAGAGCTAGACTACTGGCTGACGGACTCTTGTCCCCATATTACACCAATACCTGTAGACTATCCTGCCGGGTTGGAAGCTAATACAGAAGGCAGCACTGCCGAAATATCAGTTTTTTTGAGTGAAGAAGAAACTCGGATCTTTTTGCAGGAAGTACCGTCAGTTTACAATACCCAAATTAATGATGTGCTGCTAACTGCATTAGTACAGACTTTTGCAGAATGGACAGGTTCTTGTGATCTGTTGCTTGAAATAGAGGGTCACGGACGGGAAGAACTGTTTAATGATGTGGATTTATCGCGTACTGTTGGGTGGTTTACCGCCATGTTCCCCGTTAGACTGCAACTTGGGGAAGCCTCCACTCCTGAAGTTGCCCTCAAGTCGATTAAGGAGCAACTGCGGCGTATTCCCAATCGGGGTATTGGTTATGGTATCCTGCGGTATCTGAGTCAGAATGCAGATAGGAACAAGCAACTGCAAGCGCTCCCAAAACCGGAGGTATCTTTTAACTACCTGGGACAATTCGATCAGATGCGGTTTCAACCGGTTTGGCAGAGGTTTGCACAAGAAAAGTTTGGATGGAGTTTTAGTCCTAAAGCCAAGCGTAGCCATCTACTGGATGTGGTAGGACAGGTAGTCGAAGGCAAGCTGCTTTTGACGATGATTTACAGCCAGAACATTCATCGACATTCAACCATAGAACGTCTGGCAACTGAGTATAACTCGACGCTGAAAGCGCTGATTGCCCACTGTACTTCACCAGAGGCAGGAGGTTACACGCCAACAGATTTTCCGTTGGCTGACTTGGATCAACAAGAGCTTGATGATCTGCTCGATCTCATTGATGACAAACCAAATAAAAGCAAAAATATTGAATCCATCTACCCCCTTTCTCCGATGCAAGAGGGGATGCTCTTCCATACCCTTAAAGAACCCGAATCCGGGATTTACTTCGAGCAGATTAGCTTTACTATACAGGGTCACCTAGCTCTTACCGCCTTTGAGCGGGCTTGGCGTCAAGTGGTAGAGCGGCATCCGGTTTTGCGTACCTTCGTGGTATGGAAAAACCGCACGCTACCACTTCAAATCGTTCGCAAATCGGTGATTTTGCCTTGGACTATCTTAGACTGGCGTGAGCTATCGCCTATTGAGCAGGAACATCAGCTAGAAGTCTTTTTGCAAACCGATAGAAATAAAGGCTTTGAACTTGAATACGCACCACTAATGCGATGTGCCTTAATTCAGCTAGCTGATGAGACTTACAAATTTGTTTGGAGTTTTCATCACCTGCTGATGGATGGCTGGTGTATGCCGATCATCTTTAAAGAAGTGTTTGCGTTTTACGAAGCCAGCAAAAAAGGATTTGATTTACATTTATCTGCTACCCGTCCTTACTCTGACTATATTGCTTGGTTGCAGCAGCAAGACAAGAGTAAAGCAATCGCGTATTGGCAAGGTGCCCTCAAGGGCTTTAATGCTCCCACTCCCTTGGTAGTAGACCGAACTATTGGGCCTAATTCTCAACAAAAGAAGATATACCTTGAGCATGACCTACGGTTATCGGCAACCGCTACCGCTACTCTCAAATCATTATCACAGAAACATCGTATAACTCTTTCCACTTTTGTACAGGGAGTATGGGCGCTGCTACTGTCGCGATACAGTGGAGAAGAAAATGTGATATTTGGGGTCACAGTCAGCGGTCGTCCCCCCGCTTTATCCGGTGTGGAATCTATGGTAGGGCTGTTCATTAATACCCTGCCAGTACGGGTGCAAGTGGAGAGTGAAACTGAACTGTTACCTTGGCTGATGCAGTTGCAACTGCATCAGGTGGAGCGGGAACAGAACTCAGAAAGTTCGCTCTCTGAAATTCAGCGCACAAGTGAAATACCTCCGGGAAGCTCCTTATTTGAAAGTATCGTGGTGTTTGAGAACTACCCCGATAGTGATTCTTTATTGTCCCCCTCTGACGGCTTACAAATTGATCATCTGCAAGCGATTGAACGCACAAATTATCCCTTGACACTTGTAGTGATACCTTCTGAGGAATTGTGGGTACGATTGATCTACGATGGCGCAAAATTCGATGGGGATACTATTGCCAGGATGACGGGTCATTTCCAGACTTTATTAGAGGGAATGGTCGCCAAAGAGAATCATAAATTGAAGGATTTACCGCTCCTCACATCAGCAGAGAGTCATCAATTATTAGTGGAGTGGAACAACACCACAAAAGAATATCCCATAGATAAATGTATCCACCAGTTGTTTGAGGAACAGGTAGAGCGATCGCCTGATGCTGTGGCAGTGATTTTTGAAGATAAACAGTTGACCTACCTCCAAATGAACCAACGGGCGAACATTATAGCACATCACTTGAGAACTCTGGGTGTGGGGCCAGAAGTTTTGGTGGGCATTTGTGTAGAACGCTCCCTAGAGATGGTAGTGGGATTACTGGGAATTCTCAAAGCAGGTGGTGCTTATGTGCCGCTTGACCCAGAGTATCCCACCGATCGGTTGAGCTTTATGCTCCAAGATGCTCAAGTCTCGGTGCTGTTGACGCAACAGCGACTGGTTGAGAGGCTACCTGAGTATAAAGGGCAGTTTGTCTATTTAGATACTGAGTTGCAGGTGATTTCCCGGTCGAGTGAGGAGAATCCAATCACTAGTGTGCAAGCAACTAACTTGGCTTATGTGATTTATACTTCGGGTTCTACAGGTCAGCCTAAGGGAGTAGCAATGAATCATTTTTCTCTAGGCAATCTCATATTGTGGCAACTTCAAAATACGACAATTTCTAGCGGAGCAAAAACTCTACAATTTGCTCCTGTCAGCTTTGATGTTTCCTTCCAAGAAATGTTCTCTACTTGGTGTTCTGGAGGCACATTACTCTTGATTGCAGAGGAATTACGACGAGATGCATTCACTTTGTTAGGTTTACTCCAAGAAAAAGCTGTTGAGAGACTGTTTCTCCCCTTTGTTGGCTTACAGCAAATAGCTGAGGTAGCTAGTGCTCGTGAATTAGTTACCAGCAATCTACGGGAAATCATTACTGCTGGTCAACAGTTGCAGATTACTCCCGCCATTTCTAGCTGGTTGAGCAAGCTAACTAACTGTACTTTGCACAATCATTATGGACCATCGGAGAGCCATCTCGCCACCACTTTTCCCCTCACAACTTCAGTGGACAATTGGCCTCTCCTTCCTCCCATCGGTCGCCCAATAGCCAACACGCAAATCTACATTTTAGACTCGCACTTACAACCAGTCCCGATTAGTGTACCAGGAGAGTTACACATCGGTGGTGCTGGACTAGCACCAGGCTACCTCAACCGCCCCGAGTTGACACAACACAAATTCATCCCCAATCCCTTCAGTACTGATGGGCATTCCCGCCTCTACAAAACTGGGGACTTAGCACGCTATTTGCCTGATGGTAACATCGAATACCTGGGACGCATCGACAATCAAGTTAAGGTGCGGGGCTTCCGCATCGAATTGGGTGAGATCGAGGCAGTACTAAGTCAACATCCATCAGTTCACTCAGTTGTCGTCATTGCCCGCCAAGACACTACCGGGGATCAACGCTTAGTCGCCTACATCGTGCCACAACAGGACACTTCCCCTACCATCAGTGAGTTGCGCCAATTCCTGAAAACAAAGCTGCCTCCTTACATGGTGCCAAATATAATAATGATGCTAGAGTCTTTACCACTGACTCCTAACGGTAAAGTAGACTGCCGTGCCTTGCCAGCACCAGAGTTACATCGCGAATTAGACAAATTTGTAGCCCCGCGCACGGCAATCGAAGAAATGCTAGCGCACATTTGGGCTTCTGTCCTAAAAGTAAAGCAAGTGGGGATTCATGACAACTTTTTTGAACTGGGGGGACATTCCCTACTAGCTACCCAGGTGGTGTCACGCATCAACTCAGCCTTTGGACTTGACCTACCGATACAGATTATATTTGAGTCTGCTACTGTAGCAGAGATAGCATCCTACATGCAGGCAGTGAATTGGGCAGCACAAGAAAAACCTGTGACAGAAGCGATCAGCGAGGTAGTGGAGTTTTGAGAATGGCTAATAGCATTGTTGAATTTGTTTGTCACCTTGACAACTTAGGCATTAACCTAGAGACCGATGGCGATCGCCTGCGCTGTCACGCGCCGGAAGGGGTTTTAACTGCAACGCTGCGCCAGGAAATAGCCCAGCGCAAAACTGAAATTATCTTGTTTTTGCAGCAAGCAAAGCAGGTTAAAGCTTCTAATCAGTTGCCCATTCAAACTGTGCCACGAGAGGGTAAGCTACCACTATCTTTTGCCCAGCAGCGGCTCTGGTTTTTGCAGCAGTTGTCACCCGACAGTCCTTCTTACAATCTGCTACTGGTTCTGCTGCTAGGCGGGTCACTTAATGTGGTAGTACTGGAGCAGAGCCTCAGCGAACTCATTCGCCGTCACGAAATCTTCAGAACCACTTTCCCAATGGTAGACGGAAAACCTGTCCAGGTTATTGCCCCTCCCACTACCTTAACTCTGCCAGTTGAAGATTTGCAGGGGTTGTCAGCCCAGGAGCAAACGGCTCAGATTCGACAAATGGCGAAGTCTTTTGCATCCAAGCCCTTCTCACTGGCTCTTGGACCTTTAGTACAATTCACTCTACTCCAACTCGGTTCCCAGGAGTATGTACTGCTGTTGAAGATGCACCATATTGTCTATGATGGCTGGTCCCATGGCATCTTCATCCATGAGTTATCTCAACTCTACGAAGCTTTCACTAAAGGATTACCCAACCCTCTAGCTGAATTACCCATCCAGTACGCTGATTTTGCGGTTTGGCAGCGCCAGTGGCTGACTGGCGTTGTCCTCAATCAGCAACTCAATTACTGGAAGCAACAGTTAGCGGATGCCCCTCTCGTGCTAGAACTGCCTACGGATCGACCACGTCCCCCAGTTCAGACCGGACGAGGTGGAGTTGAGTGCTTTCAACTGCATCACGACCTCACGCAACGGCTGAAGCACCTGAGCCTGGAGTCAGAGGCAAGCCTGTATATGACGCTACTGGCAGCTTTTTTCGTCTTAATGTCCCGTTATAGCGGTCAGTTAGATATTGTTGTTGGCTCTCCCATCGCCAATCGCAACCGCCCGGAGATCGAATCGCTGATTGGTTTTTTTGTTAATACCCTAGCATTAAGGGTCGATCTCTCTGGAAACCCAATTTTTCGAGACTTCCACGCGCAAGTGCGACAGACGACGTTGTCAGCCTATGCCCATCAGGACTTGCCCTTTGAGGTATTGGTTGAAAAGCTACAGCCCGACCGAGATTTGAGTCGCAATCCCCTGGTACAGGTGATGTTTACTGTACAGAATGCCCCAAAGTCTTCTGGGGATTTGCCAGGTTTAACGATCCAGAATATGCCCTTGCCGCTTGATGAAACAGCCAAATTTGACCTACAATTGCACTGTTCGGAAGTCCCAGAAGGTCTGGAGGGCATTTGGTCTTACAGTAACGATTTATTTGATGCAACCACAATTACCCGGATAAGCCGACATTTCCAAACTTTGCTAGAAGCAATTGTAGCAAATCAAGAAGCGCGAATTTCCTCTTTACCACTGTTAACTCAAGCCGAGCAACATCAACTACTGGTTGAATGGAACAATACCCAGACACAATATCAGTTAGACAAATGTATTCATCAGTTGTTTGAAGAGCAGGTACGAAAAACGCCCCACTCTGTGGCAGTGGTATTTGAAGATGAAGAATTGACTTACCAGGAGTTAAATCAACGTGCAAATCAGTTAGCACATTATTTGCAATCCCTGGGAGTGGGACCAGAGGTGTTGGTGGGGATTTGTGTAGAGCGCTCCCTGGAGATGGTGGTGAGCCTGCTTGGCATCCTTAAAGCAGGTGGAGCCTACCTACCCCTCGATCCGGCATTACCTCAAGAAAGTTTAACCTTCCGGTTGCAGGATGCTCAAGTCCCGATCCTGTTGACGCAAAAGGGACTCCTCAAGCGTGAGGATGCTCAAGTGCAGACTGTGTTATACTTGGACGCAGACTGGGAACTAATTGCCCAAGAATCCGAGGCGAATCCCAACAGCAAAGTGATACCGCAAAACTTAGCTTACGTCCTCTATACCTCTGGTTCTACAGGTCAACCTAAAGGCGTTGCGATCGAACAGAGGCAAATTCTGAACTACCTGCACGCCATCTTAGACAAACTGCAACTGCCAATCGGTGCCAGTTTCGCAACCGTTTCCACCTTCGCCGCCGACTTAGGCAACACCGCAATCTTCCCAGCTTTATGTACGGGGGGATGTCTGCATATCGTATCCCAAGAGCGAGCCACCGACCCCAAAGCCTTAGCAGAGTACTTTGGGCACCATCCTATCGACTGTCTCAAAATTACCCCCGCCCACCTCGCTACTCTCTTGGCATCCAAGGCATCCGATTCTATCTTGCCGCGCCAATGTCTAGTTTTAGGTGGTGAAGCGGCAAGCTGGGTAGAAATTGAAAAAATCCAGCAAGAAGCCCCAAACTGTCGGATTCTCAACCACTATGGACCGACAGAAACCACCGTTGGCGTACTTACCTATCCCGTCTTGAGTAAGCAAGCCAATTATAACTCTAAAACTGTTCCGATCGGACGACCGATCGCCAATACGCAAGTTTATATTCTCGACTGCCATCAGCAACCAGTTCCCATCGGCGTACCGGGTGAACTACACATTGGCGGTGCTTCCTTAGCACGCGGCTACCTTAACCGCCCGGACTTGACAAATGAAAAATTCATTAACCCATTTAATGATAAAATCAATACCCGCCTCTACAAAACCGGCGACCTAGTCCGCTACCTAAGTGACGGTAACATCGAATTCCTCGGTCGGCTGGATCGTCAAGTGAAGATTCGCGGCTTCCGTATCGAACTGAGCGAGGTGGAGACAGCGATCGCCCAGCACCCAGCAGTGCGAGAAACTGTGGTCATGGCGCGAGAAGATATTCCAGGTCGCAAATATCTGGCAGCCTACATTGTCTCTAACCACTCAGAAACTCTCACTAGCAAGACTTTACGCGATTTTCTCAAGAAGAAACTGCCCAGTTATATGGTGCCTGGAGCATTCGTAATGTTGAATGCCCTGCCACTAACACTCAACGGCAAGGTGGATCATCGGACCCTACCAATACCTGATACAGCAAGTCAAGAACTAGAAACAACCTTTGTAGCAGCCCGGACTTGGCTTGAGGAACTACTAGCTCGAATTTGGTGTGAGGTTTTGCACCGACAACAGGTAAGCATCCACGACAACTTCTTTGAACTAGGCGGGGATTCCATTCTCAGCATTCTAATTATTGCTAAAGCCAAGCAGGCAGGGTTGCAACTTACTCCTAAACAAATATTTCAGCATCAAACAATTGCTGGATTAGCAGCCGTAGGAAGTACGACTGGGACTAGAAAAGCAGAACAAGGTCTAGTAACTGGGTCATTACCACTCACCCCCATCCAGCATCGGTTCTTTGCCCAAAATCTACCAGAAGCTCATCATTATAACCAAGCCTTTCTGTTGGAGATACCACCAACTCTCGCTCCGACCTTGTTAGAGCAAGCGCTGCAACAATTATTAGTACATCACGATGCCCTGCGCTTGCGTTTTACTAAAACTGAAGAAGGTTGGCAGCAATTCAACGCCTTAGCCGATGAATCTGTACCTTTCTCCCTAGTAGATTTATCTGCACTACCCGAAACCGAACAAACAGAAGTAATTGAAACTACATCTACCCAACTGCAAGCCAGCTTGAACCTCGACTCTGGACCACTCGTGCGAGTTGCTCTTTTCCATCTAGGCGATTATAAGCCTTCCCGCCTGCTGCTAATCATCCACCACTTGGCAGTCGATGGCGTTTCTTGGAGAATTTTACTAGAAGATTTACAGACAGCTTACCAACAGCTTGAATCCGGTTGTTCAATTCAGCTTCCTGCCAAGACAACCGGATTCAAACACTGGGCTTTTAAACTCACGGAGTACGCACGTTCTTCCGTGGCCAGAAAAGAACTAACCTATTGGCAAAGCCTTTCACGCACACAGATAACCCGTCTGCCGCTAGACTGTTCAGAGGGAGCCAACACGGCAGCATCAGCCCGCACTGTGTCGGTGTCGATTAACGTTGAAGAAACCCGTGCCCTACTACAGGAAGTTCCAAAAGCTTACCGTACCCAAATTAACGATATACTGCTAACCGCATTAGTGCAGGTATTAGCTGCTTGGAGCGGGTCTAACTCTGTGCTAGTTGAGCTAGAAGGTCACGGACGAGAAGAAATTTTATCAGACGTGGACTTATCCCGCACAGTCGGTTGGTTTACAACAAGATTCCCTGTGCTTTTAGAGCACAAAGCAACAGACAATCTAGGAGACAGCATAAAATCTATCAAAGAGCAACTGGGTGCCGTACCGAACCGAGGTATCGGCTACGGTTTGCTGCGCTACCTGAGTGGAGATGCAGAAATTACCTCAATACTGCAAACGCTGCCAACGGCTGAGGTAAGTTTCAACTATCTGGGGCAATTCGACTGGGGAATGCAAGCAAATTCTCTGTTTAAACTAGCTCCTGAGTCAGTCGGCCCAGAAGGCAGCAATCTCGGACACCGCAGTCATTTGCTAAGTATTAACTTAATCGTAGTAGAAGGTCAGTTACAACTGGATTGGACATACAGCGAAAACTTTCACTCCTCTGCCACAATTGAAAATCTAGCCCAAGATTATGCTTCTGCACTGCGATCGCTAATTGCTCATTGTTTATCTACCTCTGCAAGGAGCTATATACCTGATGTATCTAAAAATCAGACTATTCACAGCGAGGCTCAACACAACAGTAGTTGCCAGCGTGAGGAAGAGAACGCGACTGTTCCCCTACATTTATTACAACTACCAGAGGATATCTCTGAATTACTGCCTGACGATATTGAGGCGGCATACCCTCTTGCCAAAATGCAAGAGTTTATGCTGCATCATTACTGTAATGACCATCAAAAAATGGGGGTTTACCACTCCCAGAAATCCTACGATATATATGATGAAAGCCTCGAGTTGAATGCCTTTAAGAAAGCGCTAGAAATTCTACTTCAAAAACATCCAGCTTTCCGAACCGTATTCATCACTTGGAACGCAACTCCAGTGGTTCAGGTAGTCAAAAAGAGTTTGAGTTTTTCAATCAATGAGCAGGACATTAGCCACATTAAATCAGACGAACAATCAAATTATCTTGATGTGGTTATGAAGCAAGATCGGCAAAATTTGTTCAACATTGAAAATCCCAATAAGCCGCTTTTCCGAGTCAAAATTTTTCGGAAAGCCAAGAATAAATTTGAATTTATGATGTCAGTTCATCATGCAATTACAGATGGGTGGGGCAGTAGTGAATTTCTTAATCAACTGTACGAGTTATATGGCGCTTTCAAGAAAGGAGAAGAAATAACAGTAGTCCCTTCTGCCAATGTGTACAAAGAATTTGTCGCTTTGGAAAAAGAAATTATCGGCTCACAAGATGCAGCGGATTTCTGGAGGTTGCACTTAAACAACTATATTTATAAACCTTTGAAGCCGCGCAAAGCTTCAGTTAATGAAGGAGAAGCTGTTACCCAAGAGTGCCTATTAAACTCAGAAATTATTTCTGATTTACAGAAATTATGCAGTAAATTGAGAGTCTCACTAAAGGCTATTTTTTTGAGTACCTACTTAGACCTCATTGGTAATCTGATGAAAAAAACGACGGTTGGTGTAGGAATTGTTTCAAATGGTCGGACAGAAAGATTATCTGACCCGTTCGGAGCATTGGGCTTATTTTGGAATCTGGTTCCATTTTGTCAATCCATTAGCTCTGATAAAAGCGTACAAATAAAAAATGTGCAGCAATCCCTAATTGATATCGAACCCTATGTTAGGTATCCACTTCTCCAAATTTTGGCAGACCAACAAAAAACGGAGCTATTTTTCGCAACCTTTAATTTCGTGCATTTCCATAATGCCAAAAATATCAAGGCTGACACTGGCTTGGAGGTGAATGGGAGAAGGTTTCATGACAAGTTTAACTTTCCTTTAAATTATGTGGTGTCAGTGTCGCCATTTGAAGGAAATGCAAGCTTAAGGGTGGAATACGATAAAATGTATTTCAGCCGCCAAGAAATTCATTCAACGATTCAGAATTACATTGAAATGTTAAACTATACCCTTTAAAGGTGTAGTAGCTTTTGAGATGTTCTTCCACATCTGAGATTTCTGGCGCAACCGAAATACCTGCTTCTACATACAACTGATACCCTACCCACCTAACCCTTACTTCTGCAATGCCTCTTTACAGACTCCAATTACTCTTTTCCGTTCTAGCGAGGTTGATGTATTTGAGGGTGATACAGAGGAATTGACACAAAGGCGAGAAGAACCTGCCTTGGGCTGAAACGAGTTTTCTTCTACTATAGACATTCATGTTGTTCCAGGAAACCATATGACTATGATGGCTCTTCTGCACATACAGGTATTTTAGCCGCACAACTTCTCTCCTGCTTGGAGCAAGTATAGGGGTAATTGGCTAGCGTAGGTGGTACTTTAAGTGGAGACTCTTGCGGTAATTAATAAGCTCCTTCATTTGACTAAAGAAGCTCAATCATTATGAAAATAGGAATTCTTGACTCGAATCACAATCTACCCTTACTAGTAGAATCTGATACAGAACGTGAATCGTCTAATCTTGACAATCTCCTTTCATGGTATAGAGATAATAGTGAACTTTTAGAAAACAAATTTCTGAAACACGGAGCAATTCTTTTTCGAGGCTTTAGTGTAAACACAATCTTGGCTTTTGGAAATTTTGTTAAATCGGTTTCAGGTAATTTAATTGATTATGTTGATGGAAATTCTCCCCGAACCAAGTTAGCTACTGGTATTTATACTTCAACCGAATATCCGGCTAAATACCCCATTAGTTTGCATAATGAGTTATCCTACTCTAGCCAATGGCCAGACCAACTCTATTTTTGCTGTATTACTGCGCCTAAGGAGGGCGGAGAAACGCCGATTGCTGATAGTCGTCAAATCTTAAAAAGTCTTAACCCAAAGCTCGTTGAAAAATTCGCACTTAAACAAGTGAAGTATATCCGCAATTTACATAGTGGTGATGGAATGGGAGTTTCATGGCAAGATTCTTTTAAAACTTCAGATAGCACCCTAGTAGAAGAGTATAGTAGAAAAGCTGGCATGGATTTTGAGTGGAAGAAGGATGGTGGATTGCGATTAAGCCAGATTCGCCCTGCTATTGCAATTCATCCTCATACTGGTGAACAAGTTTGGTTTAATCAAGCCGAGCAATTTCATCCATCTACTCTTCCTAAAGATATATATGAAGCTATGATGTTTTATTTTGAGGGTAACGAAGAGGAACTCCCTCAATATGCTTGCTTTGGTGACAATACTCCAATTGATGTTTCAATGCTAGATGAGATTAGAGAAACTATTTGTCAACAAACTGTTGTTTTTCCTTGGCAGGAGGGTGATGTACTAATGATAGATAACATGTTAGTTTGTCACGGACGAACGCCGTTTGTTGGTTCCCGGAGAATTTTGGTTTCTATGTCACATTTGTGATCGCGTAGCGTCAAGCCTGCAGGGCAAACGCATTAAAATTTTCCCACAAAGAGCTTGATAAAAGTCCTAAAAATCAACCAAAATCAGCCAGATGGTAAACAAACTTCGCAGGTTATCCTAATTCAGAGGGGTGAATGATGGAAAGATGGGCTTCACTGGAACTGCAACACGCGCAATTGGGAGACTCGCGGCGCAAAAAGCGCTTGGTCAAAATAGTGGAAGATCTAGCATCCCAACCAGGAGAGAGTGTGCCGCAAGCATCAGCGGAAAGTGCAGCAACGACGGCAGCGTATGATTTCTGGAACTCACCCTATTTTCAAGAGCGAAGATATCCGTATTGCCCATAGAGCAAGCACAATTACTATTGTCAATCCATTCAAAATTCTTCACTACTATAATCCCTCCCCTATCTCGCTTACAGCAATGTTAAGAAATATCCGGGTAATGGATAGCCCATTACCCCAGAAGGGGCGTTGCTGAATCAAAGTATGAATTAGGCGATCGCCTCAAGCTTGGGGGCGCTACGCGCCCGCAGCGCCACCGAACCGTACTTAAGATAATGTATTACCAATCGAATAGACAACTTAAGCATTTCCTCGGATTTGGAGTAACAAAAAGTTTTACGATGTAGCCGTGCTAGATAATGTCTAAATCGGCTATTTTCAGCTTCTACTCGTGTCATATAAGTTTTGCTGACAATGTGGTCTTCATTGCTGATAAAACAAGGATAAACTGCGTAGCCATCAGTAACATAAAAATAATAATGCCAACAACTTATAATCTGCCACAAAAGCTTAAAAGTTTCGGAACTGCGGTTTCCTAAAACCCACGCTATAACTCCCGCAGTATGCTTATTTACTGCTGTCCACAACCAAATTTTGTTTTTTTTTACCTCCGAAAGTTTCAAGTTCATCAACCTGAGTAATTTCCGGTATCTCATTGTATTCGGGTGAATCAGGTAACGTATTTCCCAGATATCTAACCCAGTTTATTACAGTCGTATGATGTACTTTTTTTACTCGCTCAATTGCACGGAATCCCAGCCCATTAACGTACATCTCTAAACATTCTATTTTGAATTCTTCAGAGTAACCCTGCCGTTCGTAAGAATCGATAAACTGACGACCACAATTAACACATATGTGATTTTGTTTACCATACTTTTTACCATTCTTGCGGATATGAGTTGATTCACACCTTGGACATTGCATAGCGATCGCTCGAATTCATACTTCAATTATGCAACGCCGAATTTTGAGTACAATTCGAGAAGTTTCAACAACCATTCCGGCTAGGAGTGGGTTAAAGGATAATAGCAATTTTTCTTATTGCTACTTCACAGATATATTTTTCAATGGGAGGGTTGAAAGGCGCACTTCGTTCGGGATAATTCCGAGACTGTATATAGTGAGATCTATGCGACTTCAATTAGGAAAATCATCTCTGGAAACAGATTGACAAATAATTTGTCGTTTTAGTTTTTTGACCAACTATTTGTCCGTGGCGACAAATAGTTTGTCGCTCTACAAATATCAATAATCAAATAATACGCTTTGAGCAACAACAAGTTG
>CAZZXJ010000022.1:16894-22228 GCA_964657905.1 uncultured Stigonema sp. | reverse complement strand
AGTTGACAAAAAGTCTAGTTAAATTCTGATTTAATTCCAATATTTAACCTGTAAATATATCTCTAGATATATACTAAACATGTAAACCTAACATATATCGGATAATGTAGCTTCATTACTCAAAAAGTATATCGATATATAAGGAAAATTTAGAAATACAATCTATGCCTTGACTTTTTGGAAAAATATTACATAATTAGTATCAATTAACTGCTTGCAAATTGGTTGGGTATTGCATTTAATGAGTAGTTTTATATTTTTATATAGATCCCCGTAGGAGAAATAACACGTATAGTCTTGAAACACGCATATTTCAACTTCACCCTGTCATGCTCCTTGTGCCGTGCTCATAAGTAAACGGTTGTCTATCTAGGCTTCAGGATACTTGCAGCTCCCGTTTTTTGTTGAGGTACTTACAGCAGCTTTTCATTTGGAAAAAATTAAGAATATGACCTCATCTGAATCTGTATCTTCTACAACACCATCACCACCTACCAAGGGTCCGCGCTCCTCACGGCAGCATGCTCAAAAGGTTGATACTACTGGTCTCTACTCAAGAGCGATTCGGGACTCTTTCGTCAAGCTTGACCCTCGAGTCATGATCAGAAACCCAGTGATGTTTGTGGTTTGGGTCGGCACGATCATCACGGCTGTGACAACCATTGCGCCAAACCTGTTTGGTCCGACGCCGGGAAAGAACCCATGGCTTTACAATGGTCTAATTACGGTGATTTTGTTTTTCACCATCGTTTTTGCTAACTTTGCCGAAGCAGTAGCAGAAGGACGCGGTAAGGCGCAGGCGGATGCACTGCGAGCGACTAGGTCAGATACCACAGCTCGCAAACTCTTGCCCAATGGTTCAGTGCAGTCCGTGAGTTCCACTGACCTGCGAAGAGGCGATCTCGTCAAAGTCATTGCAGGTGATATTATCCCTGCGGATGGGGAAGTGACGAGCGGTATCGCCAGTGTGGATGAATCCGCCATTACCGGGGAATCAGCACCAGTGCTGAAGGAACCAGGCACAGACATTTCCAGTTCCGTTACGGGTGGTACACGCATTCTCTCGGATGAACTGACAATCCGTGTCACAGCTGACCCCGGTCAAGGGTTTATAGATCGGATGATTGCCCTAGTGGAAGGGGCTGAGCGGACAAAAACACCCAATGAAATTGCCCTAACAGTATTACTAGCAGCACTGACCTTAATCTTTTTGGTGGTGGTGGCAATACTTCCCCTGATCGCTAACTATCGGGGCAATCCAGTCAGCATTGCCACTTTAATTTCCCTACTGGTAGCCTTGATTCCGACCACTATTGGTGGGTTACTCAGTGCCATCGGGATTGCGGGGATGGATCGGGTAGCTCAGTTTAATGTGATTGCCACATCGGGAAGGGCCGTGGAGGCGTGTGGGGATGTGAATACTCTGATCCTGGATAAAACAGGTACGATCACCCTCGGTAACCGTTTAGCCGAAGAGTTCATACCCGTTAACGGTCACTCCGAGGTGGAGGTGGCCCAAGTCGCCTTGGCTTCTAGTGTTTTTGACCAAACGCCGGAGGGCAAATCAATCGTTGTATTGGCAAATCGCTTAGGAGCGAAAGTCGATTTTGACGAAAGTAAAGCCGAAGGAGTTGAGTTCACGGCTAAAACTCGCATGAGTGGGACGAACTTGCCCAATGGGGTACAGGTGCGTAAAGGAGCAGTGGAAGCGATTAAAGGGTTTGTGCGATCGCGCAATGGCGCCCTCACCAACGACCTTGATGCCGCTTACGAACGGGTGTCGCGGCTGGGTGGCACTCCTTTAGCGGTATGCCTGGAAGGGGATATGTACGGAGTCATTTATCTTAAAGATATTGTCAAACCTGGTATTAAAGAACGATTTGACCAGATGCGGCGGATGGGTATCCGCACCATCATGCTTACAGGGGATAACAGGATTACTGCTTCTGTCATTGCGGAAGAAGCTGGTGTTGATGACTTCATTGCCGAAGCCACACCGGAAGACAAAATGAGAGTGATTCAAGCGGAACAAGCAGAAAACAAAATAGTGGCGATGACCGGGGATGGCACCAACGATGCTCCGGCTTTGGCTCAGGCAAACGTCGGTGTAGCAATGAACTCTGGGACTCAAGCTGCCAAAGAAGCTGCCAACATGGTGGACTTGGATTCTGACCCAACGAAGCTGATCGATATCGTCACCATTGGTAAGCAGTTGCTGATTACCCGAGGCGCATTAACCACCTTTTCCATCGCCAATGATATTTCCAAATACTTTGCGATTATTCCGGCGGTCTTTGCGGCAGCAGGACTTAGTAGCCTGAACATTATGGCTCTGGCGAGTCCGCAATCCGCAGTTCTCTCTGCCTTGATCTTCAACGCTCTGATTATTCCTGCCCTGATTCCGCTAGCACTTAGGGGCGTCAAATTCCGACCGCTCACAGCCGATCAATTATTGCGACGCAACGTTTACATCTATGGAGTTGGCGGCATCATTGCTCCATTTATCGGCATTAAAGTCATTGATGTAATCATTGCTGCTGTAGGCTTA
This sequence comes from uncultured Stigonema sp., assembly GCA_964657905.1. GTDB lineage: Bacteria > Cyanobacteriota > Cyanobacteriia > Cyanobacteriales > Nostocaceae > Stigonema. The sequence goes on along the minus strand of CAZZXJ010000022.1, from coordinate 19,680 downwards.
AAATAGTCTGTTTAAATACTTTCAGTCAACATGAATCTATGAAGAAACTTAAGTTAGTCAATGATATCCAGACTCAATTGGACGATTTTCGCCCAGTGCTGAAGTCTCAAGGGCGGGTAAGATCCGTTCCCTTAAAACTCTTTCTCGCTCTGTGCTTAAACTTGGTAATTGCCCCTGCGGTCAATGCAGCCTCAAGTGGAACAATTTCCCGTCCTCAAGCTTATGCCATTGGGTTGCTAGGACTTGTGACGCTGGGACTGGCAATTTATCTAATGATGGTGATGTTACAACCAGAACGCTTTTAAATCGATGATGTTCTTTAATTCACTAATTTAATAAAGTCATGAACGATGTGATTTTTATCGGACTGATTTTAGTGTGCTTTGTGAGTCTTTTCGGGTTAATTAGAGCTTTCGAGTGGCTATAAGGAAGAGAAGTTTACATGCTATTGAACATCTTGCAAGTGGTGATCATTCTGTTGATCATCGGGTTTGGCTTTGTCGTACCGATAGGTACTTATTTAGTCAAGATTTTTACAGATAATCAGGACACGGTGCTAGAGCGTTACACCTATCGCTTTTTAGGGATTAATCCTCAAGAACGAATGACCTGGCAACGCTATAGTCAGGCTCTGGTACTTTCCAATTTAGTCTTTGTACTGTTGTTTTATGCAACCCTGAGACTCCAAGACATTTTGCCTTTCAATCCTGATAACCTTCATCCGGCACCAACTCCAGATCTCGCCTTTAACACAGCGATTTCGTTCGTTACCAATACTGATTGGCAAAGCTACGGTGGTGAGACGACGCTTTCCTACTTCAATCAGATGGTAATGATTACCTGTTTAATGTTTACCTCATCGGCAACTGGTCTATCTGCTGGGGTGGCGGTGATCCGGGGTTTAAGCCAAAACGGCACCAACGATCTTGGCAACTTTTGGGTGGACTTGACCCGGGCAATTTATCGGTTATTTTTACCAATTAGTTTCGTGCTGGCACTGGTTTATGTTTGGCAGGGAGTCCCTCAGACTTTATCTCCTGCTGCCGTTGCCACTACCCTAGAAGGGGCAACTCAAACCATTGCTCGCGGTCCTGTTGCTAGCCTAGAGTCAATTAAGCAAATTGGCACCAACGGCGGTGGCTTTTTTAACCAGAATTCGGCGCACCCGTTTGAAAACCCGACGCCCCTAACGAATACGCTGGAGATCCTGTCGATGTTACTGATTGTCCCAGCACTCACCTACACCTTCGGGACAATGGTACGAGCACGGCGGCAAGGATGGGTGTTTTTTGGGGTGTTTACAACTTTATTTATTTTGTTTTTAGTGATTGTGTTTCCCGCCGAACAAATTGGCAACCCGTTGTTAACCCAAGCCGGGGCTGACCAAGCTCTTTCCAGTACGCAAAGCGGCGGTAACTTTGAAGGCAAGGAGGTACGGTTTGGCATTGCCCAGACTAGCTTGTTTGTCACCGCTACCACGGCGGCCACCACGGGGAGCATCGATGCCGCCCATGATAGTCTCACGCCCATGGGCGGCTTTGCCGCCCTTTCGGAAATGCTGCTCAACGTGGTCTTTGGCGGCAAGGGCGTCGGGCTGATTACCCTGATTATGTACGCCGCCGTCACAGTCTTTCTGATTGGTTTGATGGTGGGGCGCACCCCAGAGTTTTTGAGCAAGAAAATTGAAGCCAAAGAAGTCAAACTTGTCTCCCTAGCTCTACTGTCTCACCCCTTCATTATTTTAATCGGGTGCGGACTGGCCCTAACCTGGCCGAAAGCACTAGATAGTTTAGGTAACCCTGATGCCCACGGGTTTAGTGAGATTTTATATGCCTACACGTCAACAGCAGCCAACAATGGGTCAGCCTTTGGTGGGCTGAATGGCAATACTCCTTTCTACAACACCACCTTAGGGTTAGCGATTGTGGTGGGACGCTTCTTGGCTCCTGTGCTGCCCATGCTAGCTGTTGCTGGCAGCTTGGCTGTTAAACCTAGAGTACCCAAGACCACTGGCACCCTGTCCACAAATACTGCGTTCTTTGGGGCAATGATACTGGCGGCAATTTTAATTGTCGGTGGGTTGACTTTTTTCCCTGCCGTGGCCCTCGGTCCCATAGCAGAACATTTCGAGCTAGCGGCTGGTAAGACTTTTTAACTTAAATTCAGGAGTCAATCATGACAGTTCAGCCTCGTTCATCCTTTGTCAGTCTACTCATACCTGCAATCACTACTGCCATCTGGTTTATCATCCTCTGTGGTGTTATCTATCCCCTTTTAACGACAGTCGTTGCCAACGTCATCTTCCCCCACCAGGCTCAAGGCAGTTTAATTATCATCAATCAGAAAGTGATTGGCTCCGAACTCATCGCTCAGAACTTCACGGCTCCCAAGTACTTCCATTCCCGTCCGAGCGCTACCACCAAAACTGGTACTACTGACAAACCTGATCCCTATAATGCTGCTCAAAGTGGTGCTAGCAATTATGGTTCCACCAACAAAAAATTAATTGATGGAGTGAAAGATGCCGTCGCTGCCTACCGAAAAGAAAATGGCTTAACAGCCGATGCTCCCGTGCCTGTTGACGCCGTGACTCAATCTGGTTCTGGCTTTGACCCGGATATTTCCATCAATAATGCTAACCTACAAGCGCCTCGCGTAGCGAAAGCCCGCAACATCCCCGTAGCAGATGTTCAAAAGTTCGTGAGCCAAAATACTCAGGGGCGGCAGTTTGGACTTTTGGGGGAACCGAGGGTCAACGTCCTTAAGCTGAATTTGGCTCTGGATAA
>CAZZXJ010000022.1:0-16794 GCA_964657905.1 uncultured Stigonema sp. | reverse complement strand
AGTAAGACAAAAAAGATTACCTCTGCGCAGAATAAGTGTAATCTACCAACAAGTGTGAGGAGAAAAATGAAAAAGTTATGGAAATCTCTGCTGGCTGGTTCAGCAGTTTTCGCTACAATGCTAGTTGTGAGTTATACAGCAGTTGCAGAGGAAAGACCAGCAAGTTCGCAACTAAATGAACCTCCGCAGCTAGCAAATCCAGAAGAAGCTGAGAATATCCGTCAAGACAATGGAATGGCGCAAGTGAACTCGGTATCTCAGCTATCGGATGTGCAACCTACAGATTGGGCATTTCAAGCACTGCAATCACTGGTAGAACGCTACGGCTGTATTGCTGGCTACCCAAATGGCACTTACCGGGGGAATCGCGCGATGACGCGATATGAGTTCGCCGCAGGTTTGAATGCTTGTCTCAACCGGGTTAATGAATTAATTGCCACCGCCACAAGTGATGTGGTCACTAAACAAGATTTAGCCACATTACAAAAACTGCAAGAAGATTTTTCAACGGAACTGGCGGCACTACGCGGTCGTGTAGATGCAGTAGAAACCAAGACGGCTCAATTGGAAGCAAATCAGTTCTCCACTACCACTAAACTCGTGGGCGAAGCGATTTTTGGGGTAACTGATACCTTCGGAGATAACGTTGCTGGCAAAAATAACCATACCGTCTTCCAAGATCGGGTACGTTTAGACTTGCAAACTACCTTCACAGGTCAAGACATGCTGCATACCCGTCTCGCCACTGGTAATGCAACAAGATTTGACCTAGGAGACCGTGCATTTAATGGCAGAACTACCTCTGAAGGCACTCAAACCTTTGACATTACTGGAAATGGATTGACAAATAACAATAACAGTGTTTCAGTCGATTGGCTGGCGTATTACGTCCCTGTAGGACCTACCCGAGTATACGTTGCAGGTTATGGAGGAGTTCATAGCGATTACGTTCCCACCATTAACCCTTACTTTGAGGATACTGACGGTGGGAACGGTGCTTTGTCTAGCTTTGCGTCTGAAAGTCCCATATATCGGATCGGTGGTGGCTCTGGTGCTGGAATTAACATCAACTTTGGTAAGGGTGGTGGTGTCCTTCAACAAAGTTCGTTAACTTTGGGTTATTTGGCATCCTCACCGAATAGTCCGGGACCAGGATCGGGTCTATTCAATGGCAATTATGCAGCCCTAGGACAGTTGAATGTTAATCTTGGCGATCGCTTGGAATTAGCTGCCACCTATGTCCATGGATATCATAGTGGCGGTAGCGCTTTATTTGACGCAGGCGGAATAGTAGCTTCAAACGTTGGTGTAGACGGTACTGCACAAGCTAACACTCTAGCTAATCCATCTTCAAGTAACTCCTACGGTTTAGAGGCAGCATTCAAAGCCAGCAAAAAACTCTCCATCAGTGGCTTCGCCTCCTATCACAACATTGTCGGTGAAAGTGGTACTAATCGTAACTTTGAAGCCTGGAGTTACGGGGCTGGGGTAGCCTTTCCTGACTTTGGCAAGAAGGGTAACCTTTTGGGTCTTTTCGCTGGTGCAGAACCCTATTCCCTTGGTCGAGTCAGAGGAGCTAATGATATACCATTACATGTTGAAGGGTTCTATAAGTATCGCTTAAACGACAATATCTCGATCACTCCTGGTGTGATCTGGTTGACCGCACCAGGTCAAAATAGCAACAACGATGCGTTTATCGGTACCCTCAGAACGACGTTCACCTTTTAGATCTCTCTACAAGTGTTTTGGAAGCGAAGAGAGGACAAAGTCTGCATTCACAACATTCAGTTTTTCGCAATGGCTCAAAAAAACGAAACTCCTGTTCTTGTCCTAACTCTTCTGATTACCATTGGGGTGATTGGTGGTGGGTTGTGGTGGCTCACTCATAATCCTGGTATCAACCTGAGTCAGGTGGGTCACTCAATACCAGCATCAAACAATTCCAGCCAGAAGTCTCAAGCTAACTCGGAGCAATCAAGCACTTCCAGCACTGATTTATCTTCAGTACCATTGATTTCTACTAAGGGAGTAGATTACAGTGGTCTTTTGCATGACTTGCAAGCGCAAAACTGGAAGCAGGCGAACTTTGATACTACAGAGGATCTTCTCAAGGCTTTCGGGCCTAACTCCGAACGGACAGGCCATGTTGATCCACAAGAGGCGGCGAATCCTCCTTGCTCTGATCTCAAAACAATAGACCAACTCTGGTCAAAAGCTAGTAATGGTAATCTGGGTTTCACTGCCCAACGCCAGATATTAAAGGAAGCCGGGAACAACTATCACCAAGCCTACAACAAAATGCAGTGGCAGCGCCCTGGAGGAGAGTGGCTAATTCAGTATAGTTATGATGGTCACCGAGAAAACTTTAAGCCGGGTTACGAACCGGATTATGGCAACCCAGATAAAGGTGATTTGCCTACCTTCGAGCGGGGTTATAACTTTCAGTACAGCTTCGACGGGACCTTAGCCAAGTGTGGTTTATAAAAATTCGCGTTTTGTCGCATTGAAACTCAGGTAAAAATTTTTTGATTTTTACCTGAGTTTCAATGCTTAAGTCCTAGCTTTTATTGTCGTCTCCTAACATTTGAAGTAATTTTCTCGCAACTACAACCCCCACCACTGCTCCACCAACCACTTGCATTGTCCGCACCGCTGTCTTGCCCCGATTACTAGAATCGAGGTAGCGCTGAAAAACCTCCTCATTCAGCCATTTTGTAGTCACTTTCAAATTATGAACCGGAGTTGGCAATAGCTCTAAATAAGTGCCTTGACGGATCAAGTGACCGAGTTCGCCCTTAACTTCAAAAGCATTGTAAATGTTAGCGGCAGCATCTTCTAATCCTAGTTTCAGGAGCGTTCCGCGTAGGTTAACTCTTGCTGGCTTGAGGTCGTTCCCTAGAGCAAGCGCTTTCAGATTATGAGCGATCGCTTGTCCTTGCTGATACGCCACTTGGGCTGTGGGCGGTAGAGAGCTATCCTTGATACTTACACAATCTCCGCCTGCAAAAACTTCTGGAAAATCAGGAAGTTGCATTGTGGGGGTGACTTCAAGACGACCCTGTTTGCCACGGTGTTCGTCTGCAACCGCCAAGTCTTTAATCAGCGGATGAGTAGAAGTGCCCGTTGTCCAGATTGTGGTGGACGCCAACAGCTTCTCTGACTTACCATCGCGCTTATACTCGATCAAGTCCGGATGAATAGCAGTAGCTTCTGCCTCCATCAGCATCTCCACTCTGACGGCGCGTTTTTGTAATTGGGCTGCTGCGTTTTCGCGCAGCAGATCATAGGCATCGCCCTTGAGGATTTCCTTTCCTTGGTTAAGCAGTACCACTCGAACTTCTTCCGGTAAGCCTCCCAAACCCCCATACCAATTGGGTAGCAGATCAGCTAAGGTAGCTGCCATCTCAATGCCTGAAGGACCACCACCAATGATTGCTACTGTTAGCAGTCTGCGGCGTTGTTCTGGATCTTCGATTTGAATAGCTTGTTGCAAACAGTCGCGCAAATGCTTATCAATGGCGATGGCATTTTCTTGCGTCCAGAAAGGAAGAGCATACTCCTTGGCACCCTCAACGCCAAAGTAGCCAGTGACGCTCCCTAAAGCTAAAACTAAGTTGCTATATTTGTAGCAATCTCCTGAAGTTAATTGGACTTGTCGCTGATGTAGGTCAATGGATTGAACCGAATCTTGAACAAAGATGACACCACTATCACGAAGCAATTCCTCAAAACGCGGTACTACCTGCTGAGCATCCATATCGCCACTGAAATACTCGTAGAGTAAGGGCTTGAAGCAAAAGCGTTCCCCTCGATCAATCAGGATGACAGTTCGAGGATAGTTTTCACGGCTCAGGTGCAGGGCTGTAAAAAGACCAGTGAAGCCACCGCCGACAATCACAGTTTGATAAACTGGGTTATTCATAAAATGGCTCGTTGAAGTTTATCGCGTTTGGTAAATACATTTGACTAACGTCTGTCACCATGCGGTCTGTGTTGAAATATGGGGCAATAGTTAGCTAGAAAAACTTGATGACTCATATTTTCCCCAATTCATTAAGCTGATTAAACAAGCAACATACTTTTCACTCAAATAAATTTAATTTCAGATAACTGGATACTTCAATTAATAATATTTAGTAGGAATTCTGTGAAGATTGATACAAATGCATAAATTTATTGTTTAACATGAGCATGCCAACTCAACCTACTTCATTATACAAACCTTCAAGCGTTTTTGGTAGGTAATGCTGCGTAATACTTTTGCTCAGTAATGGCTCAACAGATTCCTAAGCATACAAAAAACCCGGATTGGCACGGTGGGTGACGCCATACACAAATCAAGTTAACTCCCCCAAACATCTCTATGAGCTTTACCAGCGTTTATTGAGAAGTTACCGTTTACCCTGCATTTATATTTAGCTATATATTTTTATCTAAACACTTTGTTTATATGGTTTAACTTTAGGACTTACTTATGGTACAAAGTGATCGTGATGTGAACCAACGAAATTTGGTTGTTTCAGATTGCTGACTACCATTTTAAAGTTGGTAGTGGATCGCTCACTTGTATGCTATAAAAATTAAATGACTGACATTAAAATCCATTTTTATGCCAAAAGTGCATAAATTGATTGTGCTTAACCCAATAAGAGTGAATAGAAGACAAGCTCAGAGAGCTTAACTTTCATATATCAAAAGAGTAGTCTTCTGTTAATGCGTAAGTTCTAAACTTAACTCCAACTAATTGACAAAAGCAAAAAAACAATGTTAGCGTAAGTTTCAGATGAAAAAAGTCAGCCTAATCCAATTGATAACACTTCCAAAGAATTGAAGTGTTGGTATATCTGGAGCGGAGGAACCGTTTTTTGGGGCTAATCTCTCAACAGAGAAGGATATCTCTCAATCCTAGCCCGTCAGCTAACTCCGTCGGCATTGAGAGGAGATTGAATGAGTAGCACTTTTACAGAATTTGCGTGACTCGTCAGTGTCCTTAGTTGGTATATTTTCGCTTCGTTGCACTACCCTGAACTATGAAAAGAGGTACATAATACTTCAATTTATAGTTTTTGAGGTAGGAAATCTACTCATTAGGTGAAAACTAACTGATGTTACTATCTCCAAAGGATTGCACTGCCTTAATTTATGTATATTCTGACCGAATAATTCGTAATTCGTAATTCATTAATTAAGGGGCAGAGCAACTAGACTGCCGCTCTTCGCTCGCAGCGCTACGCGATTTATTTATGGAAAATAAACAATGCGCAGCAACTTTCCCATGAGTGGTGAACCACCTATCAAGTTAATCGCAAATATGCTAATACCCTTGATTTTAGCTAAATTTTGTTTTAGTGATCGCATCTTATATGCAAGTAGTTTGCCAGCTACAGAATATGGATAATCTCTAGCGATAAAGTGCTATCAAAAAGTAGTTTTTCCGATGATATTTCGCTATTTATCTCCATAAAATTGCGGAAGATGGGGGTAGATATTTCGCCAAAATAACCCAAATTCAACTGATGCTTGACTGTTAGGGAAAAAGCAAAATACCTTTGTAGTGGACAAGGCAATAAAAATCCCTTGCACGAAAACCATATAGGGTTTTAGGGATTTCCAAGTAAAAAAATATCCAATTATGTCTTGTGGGATGGGCTTAAGCGCCCGCCCAGTTCATAGGACGGGCGCTTAAGCCCACCCCACAATATTGGATATTTTATTTGTTGGAGTTCCCTTATTAGCTCAGTTTTTTGCAACATGGCAAAAAAAGGGGCGCACCATTCAATATCAATCTTCGTGGCGAAAGTATTGAGAAACTCATTACCTAAAAGACTCAAGCAGTTAATGTACTTCGCGTTCAACATATAAATGCATGTAATTTGAGGTTTACAATGTTAAGCAAACAGACTAATAAATTCCCAGACGATGTTAAGAATATGTGGACTGCAACGAATACCAGCAGCCATGCCGAGAATTTTTCCTTCAAAGATTTTTTCCCAACGATCGGTTCATCCTTATCTGAGCGCGTGAAACCTTGCTCTAATTGGTTGCATACACCAAATGCCTCCATCGGGCCTAATGCCTGTATGCTGACCTATTTCCCTCGTGAGATCGTTGGACCTATTGAAAATCGCACCCTGATCAAAGATCCGCTCACTGGCGAGATCAGGTCAATGCTGATGTTTGGCTCAAATAACTACCTCGGATTGACCACTCATCCCTATGTTCGAGAAGCAGCAAAGCGAGCTATTGAAGAATTTGGTGTTGGTATGGGTGGTCCACCTCTACTCAACGGCATGAGCAGCCTTCATCGCCAACTTGAAGCCCGTATTGCCCAGTTTAAAGGCGCAGAAGATGCTCTCCTTTTTGCCAGCGGATTTCAGGCACAGTTAGGGTGGGTCAATGGTCTGTTACGCGATGATGATATTTTAATCTGCGACGAGTTAGGCCATGCCAGTCTGTATGATGCCATTAAGCTTGTCTCTATGGGTTCCAAGGTTCGCGCTTTTAGCTTCAAGCATAACGACTGCGACGACCTCGAACAGCGTCTCATCAAATGCAAACAACTTGGAGGATCAAACCGATTAATCTATGTGACTGTCGAAGGTGTATATTCGATGGATGGAGACTTAGCTCCACTCTCAGCAATTCGTGAGCTTTGTGACCATTATGGGGCAATTCTTGTGGTGGATGACGCACACGGCACTGGTGTCATGGGTGAGAAGGGCGGCGGCACCGACGAACACTTCGGTCTTAAAGGCCGGATTGATGTAACGATGGGGACTTTCAGTAAGGCATTGGGTGTCACAGGTGGCTTTATCGCTGCCAGTCGTGAGGTAATCGAATATCTGCGCTTCTTCGCTCGGTCTTATATGTTCTCGGCAGCTTTGTCAGCTCCCGTCGTTGCCGCTGTCTTAGCCGGTCTGGATATTATCCAGCAGGAGCCGGAGCGTGTCAGTCAACTTCGAGTCAATAGTACTTACTTGTTGCAGCAACTCCAAGAGGCAGGATTCCAAGCCAACAGCGGTTCTGCGATCGTACCAGTGAGAATCCCAACTGAAGTCGAAATACGCACTCTTGCCTGGAGATTTCACCAAGAAGGCATCTTTGTGAATTCGGTCGAGTATCCCGCTGTCCCCCTTAATGGACAAAGACTCCGGATCAGTGTCATGGCAACTCATACACGTGAAGATTTAGATACATTTATTCACGGTTTAAAAAAGCTGGATCGTGAATTTGGCATCATCCGATAGCTGGCTGCATAGATAGCGACAGAGGAGCATTCCGAATACGCTTGGGTTAAGACTTGATCCTCCCTAACCCTCCTTAAAAAGGAGGGAATTAGACCAAGCCTTTTTTAAAGGGTTGGGTGGATCTTCCACAGCCAAATACCACTAATTTAGACACTCAGTTCAACTGCCTACAACACTTTAAAATATTGGCTTATGACTCTTAGTTTGGCTAATTACCAAAACCCTCTAGACAAATTTTCAACTTTAATAGAATTACTGAGCAACAAAGTGCAAAATCAGCCTGAGCAAAGGGCGTATACCTTTCTCCGAGATGGAGAAACTGAAGAAAATAGCCTGACTTATCGAGAATTAGACCTCCAGGCGCGGGCGATCGCATCCCATCTTCAGTCAAGAGAAGCTGCGGGCGAACGGGCTTTGCTGATGTATCCACCAGGTCTAGAGTTCATTAGCGCATTCTTGGGCTGTTTATATGCGGGTGTTATAGCGGTTCCTACTTATCCACCCCGACCGAATATGAACTTGTTCAGGTTGCAGGCGATCGTTAAAGATGCCCAAGCAAAGATAGTTTTGACCACAACATCCTTGTTAGCCAACCTAGAAAGTCGCTTGGTCGAAAATCCAGAATTGGCAACTATGTACTGGTTGAGTACTGATAACATTGACAGCAATCTCAGTTCAGATTGGCAAGAACCGAGACTAGAGAAGGACTCCCTAGCATTTCTCCAATACACTTCCGGATCTACGGGAACGCCAAAGGGGGTGATGATTACTCATGGGAATTTGCTGTGCAACGAGAGAGCCATTAAGATAGGCTTCGGACATACAGATCAAACAATTTTTGTCGGTTGGTTGCCCTTATTCCACGATATGGGACTGATTGGGAATGTGTTACAGCCCCTATATTTGGGTATACCATCCATTTTGATGTCACCAGGAACTTTTCTCCAGAAGCCTTTTTGCTGGTTACAAGCTATTTCTCGTTACAAAGCCACTACTAGTGGCGGGCCGAATTTTGCTTATGATCTCTGCATTCGCAAGATTACTCCCCAACAGCTTTCTAGTCTAGACTTAAGCAGTTGGGAAGTTGCTTTCAACGGAGCCGAACCAATCCGTGCTGAGACACTGGAGAGCTTTGCTAGCTATTTCGCTGCTTGTGGTTTCCGTCGGGAAGCGTTTTACCCCTGCTACGGCATGGCAGAAACGACTTTATTCGTTTCTGGGGGTTTGAAAACAGATTCCCCCGTTCTGTACCAAGTTGAAGGAAAAGCGCTTGAGGAAAATCGGGTGGTGGCTGCCGAATCTGGTTCGGGGACTAGGACAATTGTGGGCTGTGGTCGCACTTGGTTAGATGAGAAAATCGCGATCGTCGATCCCGAATCTTTAACCCAGTGTCAAGCCGGAAAGGTGGGAGAGATTTGGGTGTCAGGTTCTTCTGTGGCTCAGGGCTATTGGAGGCGACCAGAGCAAACGACGGAAACCTTCCAAGCTTACCTTGCAGATACAGGTATTAGCGTTGCGTCAGGCCCGTTTCTCCGCACGGGGGACTTAGGATTTTTACAAAATGGCGAACTGTTTGTCACAGGACGACTAAAGGATGTCATTATTATCCGAGGACAAAATCATTATCCTCAGGATATTGAGTTAACCGTTCAACAGAGTCATCCAGCACTGCGATCGCATTGTGGAGCAGCATTCACGGTAGAGCAGAAGGGGCAAGCGCGATTAGTCGTTGTTCAAGAGGTGGAACGAACCTCTTTGAAGCGGTTGGATATTAAAGAGGTGGTCGGAAATATCACTGAAGCAGTGATAAATAATCACGGGTTACAGGTGTATGCCACAGTTTTGATTAAACCTGGGAGTATTCCGAAGACATCTAGTGGGAAGATTCAGCATCATGCCTGTAAGCGTGGGTTTCTAGATGGCAGTTTGAATATGGTGGAGGACTTTAGTGGTAGTCCTCAGCATGGAGCCAAGTTTCAGTTTCAACAGTTGGAAATTGATGTCAACTCGCTCTTAGTAAAAGTGCAGCAAGGGTAATCCTGATTCTAAAAGAGCGAATATTTAGGAGGGTGCGAAAGCTAATGCAGTTCAATAGTCAAAGTCAGCCCTTAGAGAATTCAAGTCGTCAACGTGTAGAACAAATCATTCATTGGTTACGTGACTATGCCCAAAGACGAATCAATTCTAGGCTTATGGACGAGCGACGGTGTATAACTCCCCATGTCGTTTTAGACTTTGGCAAAAAAGGTTTATTGGGAATGATTGTTCCTCAATCATCCGGAGGTCTTGGCTTAAGTTACAGTGATACGTTTCAAGTTATGGAACAACTTGCAGCTATTGATCTCAATTTAGCTTCATTTGTTGGTGTCAACAATTTTCTAGGAATCTATCCAATTCTTAAGTATGGTACACCTCACATCAAAGAAAATTATCTCAAGAATTTAGCTGAGGGTAGAGATTTAGCAGCGTTTGCCATTACAGAGTCCGGTGCTGGATCTAATCCAAGAACAATCAAGGCTAAAGCTCATACAGATGGAAGTCGTGGGTGGTTACTTAGCGGAACCAAGATTTGGAGCGGTTCTGCATCTTGGTCAAGTGTGATCAATATTTTTGCTCATGTTGTAGATGAACAAGGCGAATCTTTGGGAATAACAGCATTTACCATACCAGAAAATGCTCAAGGATTGAGCCAAGGTACTGAAGCTCTGACTATGGGAATGCGAGGTATGGTTCAGAATACTATTTACCTTGAGCAAGTAAAAGTCAATCATCAAAATGTTTTAGGCGAAATTGGTTCGGGTTTTGAGGTGGCTCAGGACGCAATGCAACTGGGGCGATTGGGAATTTCTGCTACGTGTATTGGGGGAATGAAGCGCTGCGCTCAACTCATGCTTCGTTATGCTACCCGTCGCTCAATTGGTATGGAACGGCTAATAGATCAACAGATTACTTTAGAACGTCTTAGTGATTTAACAGCAGCAATTGGCGCGGTTGAGTGCTTGGTGAAGAGTATCGCTACACCACTAGATGAAGGAAAGCCTGTTCCTCCAGAAGCTTATCTTGTCACAAAGATTATCGCACCCGAATTAATGTGGCAAGCAGCAGATAATCTTGTTCAGCTTCTAGGTGGACGGGGTTATATCGAATCTAATATTGCGCCCCAAATTTTAAGGGATGCTCGTTTGTTTCGGATCTTTGAGGGGCCGACTGAAACTTTACAGATGCACCTGGGCTTATTAGCTTTATACCACGCCCCTCAACTTTGTTCATCACTTAATGAGTTTCTGGGAGCTACAAAAATAAGTGAGCAATTGCAACACACAGCTGAATGTTGTGCCTCTTACCTCAAAAGTAAAAACCTATCACGGAGCAGTCATAAGAAATTCAGCAAATTATTATCCCAAAAGTTGGGTGATGTGGCGGCATGGGCATTTGTGGTTGCTTGCATACAAAAGTCCTATGAAAGTGAGCCGACCGATGAATTAAAACGTGTAGAAAAGTGGGGTCAAAAACATTTTCAGACAAAGATAGCTGATGCTAATAATGCTACTGAAGAAAATCCGAATACCCAGACTTTAATCGATACTACTCAAGTGAAGTTTTTGATTGATCAATATGCAGGAATAATTGGTGGTATCGAACATAATTTAGCTGGAGAAGAAAGCAAACTTGATGAATATCTCTCTAAAAGCTTCTAAAAACAAATAATTTCAGGAGAATGTACAATCTATGGAATTAGACGCTCAAACTAATTCTTTGTTGACTTCAAGTAAAATAGCAAAGATAACGCTCAAAAATGATTACTTACAAAAAGTACAAAGGAATTTTGCTGTAGGCACTATCATAATTCCGATGATCGGCACACTAATAGCACTCAAACTTGCTTGGGATTTTGGCATTAGTCTCATGGAATTAGAACTGCTTTTTGTCTTCTGGTTTCTCACTATGGTAGGGGGAGTTACTGTCGGTTTTCATCGGCTTTTCTCTCACGCCTCTTTTAAGACTCATCCATCTATTCGAGTAGCTTTAGCTATCTTGGGTTCTATGACAGCACAAGGTCCTATGATTAATTGGGTGAGCAATCATAGACGCCATCACCAATACAGCGATCAGATAGGAGATACTCATTCTCCCAACCTTCACCAAGGAGGATTTTGGGGAAGTTTAAAGGGAATATGGCATAGCCATGTTGGCTGGATACTTAACGGCGAAATCACAAATACGACAGTGTTTGCTAAGGATTTGCTGCAAGACTCTGTGATCAAAAAAATCAACCAACAATACCTAGCTCTGGTCTTTTTAGGTCTTTTGATTCCAGCTGTTCTTGGCGGACTATTGTCCGGTACTTGGAGCGGTATCTGGCAAGGATTTTTGTGGGGAGGTCTGGTGCGAATTTTTTTAGTGCATCATTTAACTTGGACTATTAACTCCATTACTCATCTATATGGTAGTCGCCCTTTCAATACTACTGAACAGAGTACTAATAATGTTTGGCTGGCAATTCCTACAGGCGGAGAAGCATGGCATAACAATCATCATGCTTTTCCTAACTCGGCAAAGTTTGGGTTGCAATGGTGGCAAGTTGATTTAGGTGACTGGTTCATCCGCACTCTTAAAGTATTGGGTTTAGCTTGGGATGTTAAAGTTCCCACCCCAGAAATGATGGAAGCGAAAAAAACTGCTAGCTGATTTTTAGTTTAACTTTTGGAGGACTTATGCTTTCTCAACAAACTGAATCTTTGAAAGTATCTACTATAGAAATCAAAGAATGGTTGATTTCTTATCTAGCAGATTTGCTAGAAATAGAACCCGAACAAGTAAATGTAGAAACCACTTTTGCACGTTATGGTTTAGATTCATCGGTAGCGGTGGTTTTAACGGGAGATTTAGCAGATTGGCTAGGAAAAGAGCTAGAGCTAAGGGTAGTTTGGGATTACCCCACGATCGCATCTCTAGCACAACATTTAAGCGAGTAGTTTTAGTACGGATTTTATGGAGATGCTGGAAATGGTTTTATCTATCTCACAAGAAACAAAAGACTACATTGCTCTAGCGGCCTCATTAGCAAAGGAGTTTGCTAAAACAGCAGTCGAACGGGATGACAAAGGTGGTAGTCCGACCGCCGAACTAAATCGTCTGCGCTCAAGTGGTCTGCTTAAACTCCTGATCCCAGAAGAATATGGTGGATTTGGTCAAACTTGGGTTACAGCCCTAAAAGTTGTACGAGAAATTGCCAAAGCGGATGGCTCACTTGGTCAACTTTTGGGGTATCACTATGTCAATTCTGTCCTCCCTGAACTAAATGGTACTCCCGAACAAAAAGCCCGATTCTACAGCGAAACTACCCGCAACAACTGGTTTTGGGGTGATGCTGTTAATCCCCGAGATCCTAAATTGGTGCTAACACCAGATGGAAAAAATTTCCGGCTCAATGGTACTAAAAACTTTGCCACAGGCAGTACTGGCTCCGATATCATTGTAGTGACAGCGGCGCGAGGATATATGGAGAAACTTCCCCTTGCCATTGTTCCCAAGCATCGGGAAGGGGTGGAGAAACTTCCCCTTGCCATTGTTCCCACCCATCGGGAAGGAGTGGTTCTCAATGACGATTGGGATTACATTGGACAGCGACAGACCGATAGCGGTAGCGTCACTTTTAATAATGTCTTGATTCAGCGAGATGAGATTCTGGGCGATCCTAACTCTAACGATGCGCCTAGCCCCTTTGCCTCATTGGTAACCCCTGCTTTCCAGTCCGTCTTTGTCAATTTCTATCTGGGAATTGCACTGGGAGCGTTTGAGGAAGGCAAGCAATATACACTCTCTGCAACCCGTCCCTGGATTTTTTCACCTGCCCATACGGCAGCTAAAGATCCTTATATTATTGAGCAATACGGTAATCTCTGGGTGAGTTTGATTTCGACCATCAGCCATGTTGATTATGTCAACTCGGTCTTGCAATCTGCCTGGGAGAAGGGAGAACACCTGACAGCCGCAGAACGTGGTGAAACTGCTGTCACTATTAGCACTGCCAAAGTCTTGACTACACGAGTCGCATTAGAGGTGACAAGCAAGATTTTTGAGGTGATGGGAACTCGTGCTGCTGCGACAAAATATCGCTTTGATCGCTTCTGGCGCAACGTCCGTACTCATACTCTGCACGATCCAGTTGCCTACAAAGTCCATGAAGTTGGTGACTGGGTACTCAACGAACAAATCCCACCCTTCACCATTTACACCTAAGCCGAATGTAAATAAGTAGTCGGACCGTGTAGAGACGTTGCACTGCAACGTCTCTACAGAGGTTGTCCGTCTTGGATTTTCCCATTTCCTTGACAAATCAGCCATTATCAATATTGCTAAAAACTCAAATTTCTTGAGAACAGAAAAATAGAGGATGTAGAAGTTCATGCAGTTAGACAGTCAAAGTCATGCTTTGGTAACTTCAAGTAAAACAACAAAGATAATCATCCAAAATGATTACTTACAAAAAGTACAAAGGCGTTTTGCTGTAGTCACTATCATAATTCCGATGATCGGGACACTAATAGCGCTCAAAGCCGCTTGGGATTTTGGCATTAGTGCTATGGAATTAGAATTGCTTTTGGTTTTCTGGTTTCTTACTATGGTCGGAGGGATTACTGTAGGTTTTCATCGCCTCTTATCTCACTGCGCTTTTAAGACTCACCCATCTATTCGAGTTGCTTTGGCTATTTTGGGTTCTATGTCAGTTCAAGGTCCTGTCATCAATTGGGTTAGCAACCATAGACGCCATCACCAATACAGTGACCAGATAGGAGATACTCATTCTCCCAACCTTCACCAAGAAGGATTTTGGGGAAATTTAAAGGGAATATGGCATAGCCATATTGGCTGGATGCTTAACGGCGAAATCACAAATTCTACAGTGTTTGCTAAGGATTTGCTGCAAGACTCTGTGATCAAAAAAATCAACCAACAATACCTAGCTCTGGTCTTTTTAGGTCTTTTGATTCCAGCTGTTCTTGGCGGACTATTGTCCGGTACTTGGAGCGGTATCTGGCAAGGATTTTTGTGGGGAGGTCTGGTGCGAATTTTTTTAGTGCATCATTTAACTTGGACTATTAACTCCATTACTCATCTATATGGTAGTCGCCCTTTCAATACTACTGAACAGAGTACTAATAATGTTTGGCTGGCAATTCCTACAGGCGGAGAAGCATGGCATAACAATCATCATGCTTTTCCTAACTCGGCAAAGTTTGGGTTGCAATGGTGGCAAGTTGATTTAGGTGACTGGTTCATCCGCACTCTTAAAGTATTGGGTTTAGCTTGGGATGTTAAAGTTCCCACCCCAGAAATGATGGAAGCGAAAAAAACTGCTAGCTGATTTTTAGTTTACCTTTTGGAAGATTTATACTTTGTCAAAAAACTGACAAAGTATCCACTAGAGAAATCAAAAAAGGGTTGATTTCTTATCTACCAGAAGTTCTAACAAAGTTGAAATTTTTCCATGAGTATTGGCTTTTTTGGAATATAGCAAACAGAGAGAAAGAGAGAGCGGAATTATAAATTGATCCGATTCAGTTAAAGCCAAAAACTAAAGCCACTTGCGGTTGGGTGTTGCCTCTCACCCAACAATTGCTGTTTAATGTTGGGTGAGAGGCAACACCCAACCTACAATTATCCTTAACAGTAACCGGATTTCCTTATAAATAATATCTGACAGTAGTAATCACTGCTTGACTCTTAGACTGCAAAGCATTCTTGAGGAAAAAGGCTGTTTGGTTGTGCAAAAACTCTTCCCACCAGTGACGAGTGACTGCCACTGGGATGATCACCGTTGTGGAAGTATCAGGGTGGTGTTCTTCAAACTCAGCCACGAAATTCACAATCGGAGTCAACAGTGAACGCTGGGGTGAGTCGATGATTTCCAAATGAACATCTTGTTCGATCTTTTCCCATTGGCTTTGTAGTTTGTCTCGATCTGTGTGACCAATGTCTACATGGACGGCGGCAATCTCTTCGGCAATGCTGTGGGCATATTTGAGTGCCTCTAGCGTTCCCTTATGAATATCACCAACCACAACAACAGCCGAAGGTGGGAGAAACTCTGGGTCTGCACTAGGAGTAAAATTTTCTAATTCTTCATCCCTGACAGCGAGACGAGAGTCTACGTGCTTGTAGTGTCGATTAACGGCGAGGAATAAGGCGATCACGAGTGGAATTGCGATCAACACAGCCCATGCGCCCTCCGTGAATTTCGCTGTGGCGATGATCATCAGCACAATTCCTGTACAAACGGCTCCCAAACCGTTCAGGAAAAGTTTAACTTGCCAATGCTCCGATCGCTCGTTAAGCCAGTGCTTCACCATCCCCGACTGAGAAAGAGTAAATGAAATGTACACGCCGATGGCATACAGAGGAATCAGTGCATCAACACTAGCGCCGGTGACCACAATCAGCAAACTCGCAAAGATGCTGAGCACAACAATGCCGTTGGAGAAAACTAAGCGATCGCCAAAAAGTTGTAATTGCTGGGGCAAAAATCCATCATTAGCCAAGAAAGAGGCAACACGAGGAAAGTCCGCAAAGCTAGTATTAGCAGCTAAGATTAAGATTAACAGCGTAAAAATGAGAGTAAACGTGTATATCAGTCCATCGCCAAATATCTGATGAGCCAACATCGCCACGACGCTCTCATCCTTTTTTGGCACAATATGATAAATATTAGCTAAGTAGGTAATGCCTAGAAAAATTGTGCCCAGGATCACACCCATAGCGGCAGTGGTGATCTGAGCATTTTTTGCTTCCGGTTCCTTAAAGGCTTGGACACCATTTGAAATTGCTTCCACCCCGGTGAGCGCTACACAACCCTGAGAAAATGCTCTCAAAACAAAAAATATCCCAAGCTGTTCTGATGCCTTAATGGCTGGCGGGGCAACATGAACTTGACCAGTAACCTGCTGAAACAGACCCATGCCAATCATCAGAAACATACTAGCAACGAAGGCATAGGTTGGAACCATCACGGCTGTACCCGTTTCCCGTATCCCCCTGAGGTTCATGATCATTAATAAAAAAATCAACCCTAAACAGATAGGAATTGCGAAAGGGTGTAATGATTTTAACTGTGGAAGCGAGGTAATGTTTTCTACCCCAGAAGCGATACTTACACTTACTGTGAGGATATAGTCAATCATCAGCGAAGCTGCTGCCAATAGACCTGGGTTGCGACCCAAGTTTGTAGAGGCAACGATGTACGCACCACCGCCACTGGGATAAGCAGCAACGGTTTGTCGATAGGAAAGAACGACGATCGCCAGCAGGGATACGATGGCGACGGAAATCCAGATCGATATACCCAGACCCGCCACCCCGGCTAGCACCAAAACCTTGAGGATTTCCTCAGTTGCATAGGCATTAGACGAAATGGCATCAGAGGAAAGAACTGCTAAGCCTTGAAAGTTATTTAACCGTTCGGTTTTATAAGCATCATTTGGCAACGGTTTTCCGATGACAAATCGCTTTAACTTGGAATAAAATGACATAAAATATACACCCG